>DBME01000176.1 GCA_002298155.1 Holophagaceae bacterium UBA706
GTCCGGGGGTCGCCGCCGCCGGCGGGGCCCCAGGCGAAGGTCACGTGGCGCTTCTTGATGACGACGCGGGTCCACTGGGCGGGGAAGGTCACGCTGGGGCGGTTCACCCACCAGACGTTCTCGCCGCTGGGGTCAAGGAGCTTGAACTCGAGGTTGTTCGCGGGGCCCTCGCCGCGCATCCAGAAGGAGAGCTCGTAGTTGGCGGGCAGCTCCAGGGGCAGCTTGCGGCGGGCGCAGGCGTAGCCGGCGCCGCCGTGGAAATCGAAGGCCAGGCGCAGGGCGGTGCCGTGGGGGCCCGGGGTGCCCTGCAGGGTCAGTCCCACCCCATCGGAGGGCACGGCCGTCCAGGACCCGGTGTCCTCGAAGGGACCGGGGACCGCGGGAGGACCGCCCGCCAAGGCGGGGAGGGAGGCCAGCGTCAGGATCAGAAGGATCAGGTATCTCATGGCGTGGGGCTCAGGGGGCGCCCTTGGTCCCCTTGCGTGGCGAGGCGGCGGGAGCCTTGTCCAGCCAGCCGCCCTTGAAGCCGGCGCGGCGCAGGCCGTTGATGATGGCGGGGTGGGTCCTCATCAGGTTCCAGACCATCCCCGAGCGGTAGTTCTCCACCATGCCCAGGATCAGGCCCTGGTCGATGCCCAGGTAGTCGGTGTCCACCCAGCCCTTGCCGGCCACGTACTTCCCGTGGTGGAGGGGGGTGCCCGAGGGGAAGGTCTCGTTGAAGGAATCCAGGAACCCATAGGCCCCGAAGAGGTCGTCCCCGAAGCGCCGGCGCATCTCCTGCAGGGCCGGCAGGGAGATCTCGGGGGTGAACGGCAGGGAGCCCGCGGCGGCGTTGGGGGTGATGGTCCCGTCGTCCAGGACCCCGGCCACGCCCACGCCCCGGGCGGCGTAGGTGAGGAACGCTCGCGACTGGCCGTCCACGGTCACCTTCACGTCGGCGGGTCCGTCGCAGGCGGAGAAGCCCCAGATGTCGGCGCCGTAGCCGCGCCACTGGCCGGGGTTCTTGAGGGCGTAGGCGCGCTGGGCGTAGGTGGCGCGCCGGGTGTTCTCGGCGTAGTCGATGCCCTTGGCGGCCATGTAGGGATCCTGGATGCCCCGGAAGTCGATCCACACGTGCGAGAACTGGTGGCCGAACATCGGCCCGAAGCAGACGTAGTCCTGGCCGTAGTAGCCGGCCCACACCTGGGTGCTGGTGTAGAGCGGCCAGGCCTCGGCGGGCACGGGGTGGGTGGGGGAGCCCAGGGCGATGGCCATGAGCACCATGGACTCCATGTAGCCCTTCCAGTCGTAGGTGATCCAGCCGGTCTCGGGCGTCCAGCCCATGCAGATGCGGTTGGGCCGGGCCAGGGCCCAGGTCCAGTCGATGCGGTTGTAGAGCCGGTCCACGGTCTGGCGGATCTCCGTCTCCTTGGCGTCGGTCCCGGTGAAGTAGCCCTGGCAGGTGAAGGCGCCCGCCATGAGGAGGGCGGTGTCGATGGTGGAGAGCTCCACCTGGGCGTACCGGGCCCCGGTCCTCATGTCCAGGAAGTGGTAGAAGAACCCGTTGTAGCCGGCCGCCCCGGTGGGGTTGGCGTTCTGGGGGGCCTGCTCCAGGAACCGCAGGGTCAGGAGCACCCGGTCCACGGCCTGGGCGCGGGTCACGTACCCCCGCTCCACGCCGATGGGGTAGGCCGTCAGCCCGAACCCCACCGCCGCGATGCTGGCGAAGGAGGGGGTCGGGTGGCGGTCGGGGATCAGACCCGTGACCGGGTCCGCGGTGTCCCAGAACCATTTGAAGGTGCGCTGCTCCAGCAGCTCCACGAAGGCCTGGTCGGTGAGGTCGGGCTTGGCGGGGGCCGGCGAGCCCCCGGAGCAGGCCGTCTGGAGGACCAGGGCCGTCACGAGGAGGAGGAAGGCTTTGCGGAACAGCAGCGAAGGGAGGCACGAGGGCCTGGGGCCCTCGCGCCTTGGGGTTGCCGCGCTCCGTGATCCGAGCGGGGACGTCATGTGCATCAGGTGCTCCTGCTTGCCTAGAAGGTGTAGGTTACGCCCACCTGCATCCGCCGGGAATTCTGGCCGATGACGCCCGTGGGCTGGCCGAAGAGCGGATTGACCTCGCCGTTGGGCTTGATGGCGCCCGAATCCCAGCCGTAGGTCCAGTTGGCGTAGTTCATGATGTTGAGGCCCTCGACCATGACGCCCAGGCGGGTCTTGCCGAGGATGAAGTCCTTCTGGAGCTTGAGGTCCAGGGAACGGTAGGCCCAGGCGCTGGGGATGATGAAGGTGTAGCGGATGGGCTTGCCGGCGCCGGAATGGATGACGTCATGGCCCCAGCCGTTGCTGATGTCGGTGATGTCGTAGAGGGGACCCGAGCCCAGGGTGAGCAGGGCGCTGAGGCGGAAGCCCCAGGGGATCTTCACGATGCCGTTGGCCACGACGCGGTGCCGTTCCTCGCCCGTGGCGTGGTGCCGGACGTTGGGATCGTAGTAGGGGGTGCTCAGACTGAAGAGGTCGGTGCCGGTCTTCTCGGTGGTGGAGTAGGTGTAGGTGACACCCGCGCCCCAGCCCGCGCTCTCCGTGTAGGGGCGGTCGATGACGAGGTAGGCGGCCTGGTACCAGGTGCGGAAGGTGGAGCTCAGCAGGATGTTGCTGATGCCCGTGGGCAGGGGGATCTGGGCGCCGTTGGCGTCCTTATCGCCCCAGATCCAGGTGAGCTGGTCGTGGCTCTGCACGTTGGTGTAGGTCAGGCTGTAGTTGACCGTGCCGGTGGAGTGCTTGATGCCGATGGTCATCTGGTCGGAGTAGGGCTGCTTCTGGTCGTTGTTCAGGAAGAAAGCCTGCTCGGAGCCGGCGCGGCCCTGGGCAAGGAGGCCCAGGAGGCCTTCCCGGGACAGGTACGAGGGGTCCCACTTCGTGGTGAGCTCGCCCCAGGGACGGGGCTGGCCCTCGGTGGAGAAGACGAAGGTGTAGAGGTGGGACTGCTGGCGGAACTTCTCGTCCAGGGAGTTGTTGAAGGCTTCCCGGTCGTAGTAGCGCCCCACGCCGCCGAACACGACGGTGCGGTTGTTCCCGGTCAGGTCGTAGGAGAAGCCGAGGCGGGGCTGGAAGGCGCCGTAGAAGGGCTTGCGCTTGCTGCCGTCGGTGATGTAGTTCGAAGGGACCAGGTTGCCCAGGGAGCTGACCAGGTTGGCGGGGGTGACGTAGTCGTTGTTGAACATGTCCGACTCGTAGTCCCACCGCACGCCCAGGTTCAGGGTCAGGCGGGGATTGACGTTCCAGTCGTCCTGGATGTAGAGGCCGATCTGGCGGTTGCTGGTCTTGACGGTGGGGTTGCCCACGCGCAGGTTCGTGAAGGCGGGGACATCGAAGGTGGGCGTGTTGCCGGAGTTGGGGTCGTTGCCCAGGTAGAAGAAGAAGGTCGGGTTGAAGTCGAAGTACTTGCTCACTTCGTAGTTCAGGAAGTCCACGTTGGCGCCGGCCTTGATGCGGTGGCCGAGGGCGCCCACGTAGGTGAAGTCGTCCCGGAAGGCCAGGCGCTTCTGGACGATGTCCTGGCCGCCGCCGTAGCCGCCCACGGTCATGAGGCCGTCGTAGTTGTAGCCCACGCCGTCGGCGCTGATGCCGGTGGGGTTCCAGCGGAACCGCTGGGAGCTCACCATGGCCTCGTTGATCCAGTTGGCGGAGGTGACGGTGTGCTTGAGGGTGAGGTCGCTGACCCCGATCTTCATGTTCTCGCCGCGTTCATAGCTGGTCTGGCCGCCGAAGCCGCGCTTGTCGGTCTCGTTGCGGTAGTTGACGACCAGTTCCAGGCCCTGGTTGGGGTCGATCTGCCAGTTGATCTTGCCGAACAGCAGGTCGGAACGGAACGGCGACGTGAAGGTCCCCACCGTGTACTGCAGGGAGGACAGGAGCGCAGCGGGCACCGGGGTGGTGGTGTTGTCCTTCTGGTAGCCGAAGTAGACGTTGTTCTCCCGGTCCTCGGTGTGGTGTTCGTAGGACAGGAAGAAGTGCACCTTGTCCTTGATGATGGGGCCGCCGACGCTGAAGCCCTGCTGCCAGCGTTCGTAGGTGGCCTTGGGCAGGCCCTGCTTGGCGTCCCACTTGTCCTGGGCCACCAGGTTCTTGTTCTGGTAGTAGGAGAAGACGTCGCCGTGGATCTCGTTGCCGCCGGACTTGGTGACCGCGGTGATGATGCCGGCGGAAGCCTTCTGGTACTCGGCCTTGAAGTTCTCCGTCATGACGCGGAATTCCTGGACGGCCCCGATGGGGAACGGGTTCCCCTTGCTGGAGTCCTGGCCCATGACGCCGCCCTGGATGACGTCGTTCTTGTAGCTGACGCCGTCGATGAAGATGTTGACCTTCTGGTTGTTCTGGCCGCCGGAGGAGAAGCTCTGGCTGTTGGGGTCCGTGGAAAGGCGGACGCCGGGCGCCAGCGCGGCGAAGTCGATGAAGCTGCGCCGGCCCTGGGGCAGGAATTCCAGCTGCTCGGTGGTGATGTTGGTGGCCACTTCCGAGCTCTTGAGCTCCACCAGTTCCTGGGTGCCGGTCACTTCCACCACGGCCGACGCCTGGCTTTCGGGCGCGATGTTGAGGTCCAGATTGAGGGACTGGCCGATCTGCACACGGATCGTCTGCTTGGCCCGCACGAAGCCCGGAGCCGCGACCTCAAGGTTGTACACGGCCGGGTCCAGGGTCAGGCTGAAGGATCCGTCGGCCTTGGCCACCGACTGGTGGACGTAGCCCGTGGCCACGTTGGTGGCCGTGACCTTCGCCCCGGGGACGGTCTTGCCGGCCTGGCGGTATACCCGCACATAGCCCCGCAGGGAGGCCGTGGTGGTCTGCGCGCCGAGGTTCACGGCGCAGAGCAAGGCTGCGACGGGGGTGAGGATCCCCCTGGCGCCGGCGGACCAGCGCTGCCCGATGGTTCTGTTCATGACTATTTTCTCCTTGGTTTGGTATGAGTTGGGAGTGGCGGAGCACTCGGTTTGGCACCGTTGTCCGGGGTTGCGGGCTTAGCCCGTGGTTCGGTCTTTTCGCTGCCGGCGGCCCTGGAGGGGGCCGCGGGGGGTGCCGTGGAGGCGCGCGCCACCAGCAGCACTTCGAGCGTCTGTTGCATGGGACGGATGGCCTCGCCGGACTCGATCCTCATCAGGAGCCGTTCCGCCGCGCCCGCCCCCAGTTCGGGGATCGGCGTGCGGATGGAGGAGAGCGAAGGCGAGAGATAGCGGATCATGGGGATGTCGTCGAAACCGGCCAGGGAGATGTCCTCGGGCACCCGGACGCCCCGCTCCCGGAGGGCGCAGAGGATGCCGATGGCCATGGCGTCGTTGCCCGCGAAGATTGCCGTGGGCCGGGGCTCCATCTGGAGCACCTTGCATGCGGCGCGGTAGCCGCCGCTTTCGCTGAAGTCGCCGGCCACCTCGAGGTGCGGGACCTTGCCCATGGCCTCCCGATAGCCCTGGAGGCGGGCCTCGGCGTCGGAGTTCCCGTCGGGGCCCTTGACGAAGGCGATGCGCTCGTGGCCGATGCCCAGGAGGTACTGGGTCATGGCCAGCGCGCCTCCGTGGTTGTCCACGCTGATGGAATCGAACTCGTCGCCGCCGGGCCCCTGGACATGGTTCAGGAACACCACGGGAATGCGCCGGAGCAGGTTGCTGAGCGCCGCGTGCATCTCCAGGTCCGAGGACAGCACCACCAGGCCGTCCACCTTGCCGTGCATGGCCCGCAGCATGGCTTCGGCCGACTCGGCCTCGCCGTGCGTGCAGGCCACGATGAGGCTGTAGTGGTGCTGCCGGGTCACCTGGTCCAGGCCGCGGATCACTTCCGAGAAGAATTCGCCGTGCATGTCGGGCAGCAGGACGCCGATGGTGCGCGTCTCGCGCTTGATGAGGCTCCGGGCGCCGCCGTGGGGAACGTAGGCCAGCTCCTGGATCGCTTCCAGCACCCGCTCCCGGGTCTTGCCGGTGACGGGGGGGTTGCCGTTCAGCACCCGCGAGACCGTGGCGATGGAAACGTTGGCCGCCCGCGCCACGTCGTGGATCGTCACCCCGTCATCGGTGACTTTCGGATCCCTGGCGACCTTCGGACGGACGTTCATGCTTCAACCGTTGGAGTGGGCGGCGACGAAAATGAAAACGTTTACATTTTTGGTTCAAGGTAGTAATTTAGCCTTGTCACCCAGGAATGCAAGGAGAAAGTCAACAAACGCCCAATTCCGCATGGAATGTGTGCGAGCGTCCACCCCTCCACGATCCGACTTGTCAATAACCGGCCCAATCCGTGCCCGCCATGGCCTTCGCCATGGCCGGGATGGTATCCAATCAGGACGAAACGCAGCGGGATCCGACCATGGCCTCAGCGACCCACCACACCACCGCCCCCGCCGACCGCATTCCGGCGACCCAGAAGGTCGCCTACGGCCTGGGCGCCATCGTCACCATCGTGGCGGTGAATTCCGTCGTGCAGCTCACGAGCCTCGTGTACGTGGTGGGCCTGGGCGTGAGCGCGATCTGGGTGGGCTACGCCCAGGCCCTTCCCCGCCTGTGGGACGCCATCGTCGATCCCATCCTCGGCAACCTCTCGGACAACAGCCGCTCGCGCTTCGGCCGCCGCATCCCCTTCCTGGTGGTGGGCGGGGTGCTCATCGGCATCGCCTTCGCCCTGCTCTGGATGGTGCCCCGGGACTGGAGCAAGCCGGCGATGTTCGCCTATCTGGTGGTCACGTCCCTGTTCTTCTACACGGCGGTGCCCATCTACTCGATCCCCCACGGCGCCCTGGGCCTGGAGATGACCGAGGACTACCACGAGAAGACCCGGCTCTTCGGCTACGCCAGCTTCATCGGCAACGTTGGCGCCTTCTGCCTGCCCTGGGTCTACTACCTGGGCAACCGCCGCATCTTCCACGGCGATTCCGTGGCGGGCATCAAATGGGTATGCCTGGGCATGGCCGTGTTCCTCACCATCGCGGCCCTGGTGTGCGCCACCGTCTGCAAGGAGCCGCGCCTGCAGCAGGTGCGCTCCCTCGAGAAGGTCCCCATCCTGGAGGGCTTCAAGGCCACCTACCGCAACCGCACGTTCATCCAGCTGGTGGCGGCCTTTACCCTGCTCATCGTGGGTTTCCAGCTGGTGATGGGCTTCTCCAACTTCATGTCGATCTTCTACCTGTACGGCGGCGATAAGGCCTCGGCCTCGATCCTCATGGCGGAGAACGGCACCCTGTGGGCGGCGGTGGGCATCGGCGGGGTCTTCCCCATGATGTGGCTGTCCAGGCGGTTCGGAAAACGCGCCACGGTGATCTTCTCCTTCGTGGTCATCATCGCCGGCAACCTTCTGAAGGTCGTGTGCTACAACCGCGCCCTTCCGTGGCTGACGTTCATCCCCACCTTCTGCCTGTCGCTGGGCATGGTGTTCTGCTTCTCCTTGGTGAATTCCATGATCTCCGACATCTGCGACGAGGAGGAGCTGACCAAGGGCACCCGGCAGGAAGGCGTCTACTTCGCGGTCTACAACTGGTGGTGGAAGGTGGGCGTCTCCATCGCCTCGGTGCTTAGCGGCTACCTCCTGCGCCTGACGGGGTTCGCCGAGGGCCTGGCGACCCAGACCGCCTCGACCCTGTTCTGGATCCGCTTCTGGGAGATCGGGCTGCCCTCCGCCCTGTGCCTGCTGAGCGTGTGGCTCCTGCTGAAATACCCCCTCACGGAGGAGCGGGCCTACCAGGTCAAGGCCGCCCTCGAGGCCCGGAAGAACCTGCCCGGGCCCCCCTGCCCCGCGGAATAACCTACCAATTTACATAACTATTCTGGAATCCCCGGGCCGGAACCTGCTATACCGTTCTCCACGCACCCCGGGGAGAGCCCATGCGAAACGGCCTGCTTGATCGGATCAGCATTCGCAGCAAGCTCCTCGTCCTGGCCGGAAGCCTTCTGGGCGTGGCGGTCTGCCTGTGGGTGACCGCCTTCGTCACGTCCCGGACGACCCAGAGGCAGAGCCTGGAGCTGGCCGGGACCCTGCACAAGGTCGCCGCCGCCACGAACCTGGCCCGGGAGGCCCAGAACGACTTCAAGGTCCAAGTCCAGGAATGGAAGGATATCCTCCTCAGGGGCTATGACCCTGCCCTGTTCGCCAAGCACCAGGCCGCCTTCGGGAAGCGGGAGGCGGAGGTGCGCGAGGACCTCGTCCAGCTCCGGGCGCTTTTCCAGGATCCGGACCTCCAATTCCCAGTGGAACGGGTGGACACGTGCCTCAAGGAGCACGAGGCCCTGGGGGCGCGCTACCGCGAGGCCCTGGCCGCGGCCTGGAAGCCCGCCGACCCCCTGGCCTACCGGGCCGTGGACCTGCGGCTGCGCGGCATCGACCGGCCCATGAACGAGTCGATAAAGGCCCTGGCGGAGGGGACCCTCAAGGACGGGGTGACCATCAGCGAACGCGAACGCCTGGAGATGGAGGGCCTGCTGCGCCGGGCCCTTCTGCTCAACCTCACTCTGCTCGTGGTGGGCGTGGGGATCGGCATGATGATCGTGCGGGCCATCACACGGCGCATCCAGGGCGGCGTCGGGGAGGCCATGGCGGGGATGGCGCGCATGGCTGAAGGCGACTTCCGCCGGGGCGTGGAGGTGCGCAGCGCCGACGACCTGGGCACCATGGCCGCCCATTTCAACACCCTCCTCAAGCATTTCCAGGCCCTGTTCAGCCAGCTGCGGGATTCCTCCGGCAAGGTGGCCAGTGGTTCCACCGAGCTCAGCAGCACCGCGTCCGAGGTGGCCCGGGCCGCCCAGGAGATCTCCGACCTGGCCGAAGGGCAGAACTCGGCCGCCAAGCACACCACCGCGGCCGTGTTCCAGCTCACGGCGGGCATCCGGAAAGTGACGGAGAACGTCCGGAACAGCGGCGAGCGCACCACGAACATGGTCACCGCCGCCGAAGAGGGCGCCCTCCAGGGGGAGGCCACCGTCCGGGCCATGCTCGCCATCCGGGATTCCACCCAGCAGATGGTCCGGGCCNNAACGCCGCCATCGAGGCCGCCAAGGCCGGCCAGCACGGCAAGGGCTTCGCCGTGGTGGCCGACGAGATCCGCAAGCTCGCCGAGCACAGCGCGGGCGCCGCCAAGGAGATCCGTGACCTGATCCAGCGCACGGAGGAGGCCATGACCGGCGGCACGGAGACGGTGGGCGCCACCGCCCGGACCCTGGAGGTCCTCCAGGAGGAGATCCGCCTCCTGGCCGCGGCCATCCAGGACATCGGCCAGGCCACCGAGGAGCAGCAGCGCTCCTCGGGCGAAGTGGAACGGAACATCCAGCAGACCGCCCTGAACAGCGAGCGCAGTGCCGCAGCGTCCACGGAACTGAGCCACACCGTCGAGGAGGTCAACCAGACCGCGGAGTACCTTGCCCGCATCGCCGAGAACCTGGCGTCCGCCCTGGCCCGGTTCAGAACGTGAAGAGCACGCCCAGGTTCATGGTGTTGTACCCCCTTCCGGACGAGGAATGGGAGGTGTAGCGCGCCTGGAAGCCCAGGTTGCGGCTCATGTCGTAACCCACGCCCAGGTCCAGGCCGAGGCTCGACCGGTTGTCAGAGGAACCTTCCGGCGGGGAAGTGTTGAAGTTGAGGATCGAGAGGCCGCCGAGGAGGTACAGGCCCAGCGGCTCCTGGCCCAGGTGGTAGGTGTAGTCCGCGCCACCGCCGAGGCTGGTGTTGGAATAGCCGTCCTTGTTGCCGTAGAAGGTGAGGTCGGCACGGGTGATCAGGCCATGGCCGCGGCCGAAATTCCATTGGAGATGGGCGCCGCCCTCCAGGCCGGGCCCGGCGATGTCGCCGAGATCTCCCACGGGCAGGGCGATGCCGCCCTGGAAACCCCAGCGGGCGGGTTCCCCGGCGGAAAGCGTCAGTCCGGCCCCGAGGACCAGGGCGGTTGCGAAGGATGCGCGTGCGAATTTCATGGATATTTCCTTTGGTGACTGCGTGGAGATCACGTCGGCGCACCCCCGGAAAACCCGCTGGGCGCCGACCCTACGGTGCGATTCTCATGCCAGTGAATAACATGCCTATTTAGAAATTTTATGCGTATCGCACAGCGCAAGGCCTGTGCGGGAGCGATCACTTTGAGCCTCTGGACATTCCACGTTCCCCNNCGCGATCGCTCGTACAGCATCCGGGAATCCCCGGCACGATGCGAAAGACCTTTCCTTCTCTCTCCGCGATCCTCCGGATATTGGCTCAGGATTTCCCGGATGGTCCTAGGGCACCATGGCGCCGGCCCGCCCGGGGATCAGGCCATACCCCTTGAGCTTCCGGTACAGGGTCGCCGCCCCGATCTGGAGCTGTTTGGCCGTGTGGGCCTGGTTGCCGCCGTTCAGGGCGAGGCTTGCCAGGATGTACTCCTTCTCCACGGACTCCAGCGGCTGCACGGATCCCGGCGAGGCGACGGGCTTGGGGAAGGCCTGGCGGATCTCCTCGGCCAGATCCCCGAGCTCCAGACGGTGGGTGCCGGGCGCCGCCAGGGCCACGGCCCGCTCCATGGCGTTCTCGAGCTCCCGGACGTTCCCGGGCCAGAGGTACCGCAGGAGCTGATCGGCGGCGGCGGGGGAGATGGCCGATATCTTCCGCTTCATCCGCAGGGAGGCCTCTGCGAGTAGAAGGCGAGCCAGAGGCAGGATGTCCTCCTTGCGGTCCCGCAGGGGCGGCACGTGCAGGTCCACGACCTTGACGCGGTAGTAGAGATCCTGGCGGAAGGTCCCCTCGGCAACGGCCACGGCCAGGTCGCGGTTGGTGGCGGCGAGGATCCGCACATCCACCCGCCGGTTGCGGTTCTCGCCCACGCGGCGGATCTCGCGTTCCTGAAGGGCGCGGAGCAGCTTGAGCTGCATGCCCGGGGAGACGTCGCCGATCTCGT
>DBME01000179.1 GCA_002298155.1 Holophagaceae bacterium UBA706
CGGCGGCATTGGCGGTGGCGTTGGGCTCCCAGGGTTCGGGACGGTCCTGGACGCTCTCGTAGGCCACGTCGGAGGTGTAGTACTCGTCGGCGAGCCCGGCGAAATGGTGGCCGAACTCGTGCACGAAGACATACGGCGCGTAGAGGTTGGAAGCCGCCACGGTGCTGAACTGGCCGAAGATCCCCGCGCCGCCGTAGGTCTCGCCGTTCACCAGGATCTCCAGGAACTCGTAGGGGGCGAAGGCCGCCACGTCGCGCAGGGCGCGGTTCTCGAAGGTCAGGATGTAGCGCTCGCTCCCGAAGGCGTCGTACGAGGTGCCCAGGGGCGTGCGCAGGTGGGCGCCCGTGGACGGGCGGGAGACGCCGGACTGGGCCGAAGGCGGGCAGAGCGCCCAGACGTTGAAGTCCTGGCGGTGCTCCCGGAAGGGGGACTTGGTGAAGAGGATCTCGGTGAGCCTGCGGGCGTCACGCTCGAATTTCGGAAGTTCCTCCCGGGTGTAGCCGTCCCCCAGGATCAGGAAATCCACCTTCTCACCGGGCTCCCCGGCCTGCTGGATGGGGATGAGCTGGCCGGGGGGGACCGGGGCCGAGGTGTCGATGTCCGTGGAGGCCGGGTCCAGGGGGAAGGACCACACCTCCCGGAAGGCGTTGCGGGCGTCGCGCTTGCTCAGCCTCACCTGGACGGGGCCGTCCGGGCGCGGGAAGCGCAGGGACTCCTGGAAGGTGCGGGGGGCGCTCCGGGCCTCGGGGGTGGTCTCCCACTCCCCGTAGACCGAGCTGAAGCCCCGGGAGAAGACGACCCGGTTCGTGGCCCGGTCCACCACCTCGAAGAGGTATTTGCCGAGGTTGGAGGTGTCCAGGGCCTTGGCGGGGTTCCCGGGCCAGGGCAGGGGCTCCAGGACGGCGCGGTCGATGGTGAAGGTCTCCGAGGCCGCGGTCCCGGTATGGTAGTAGTCCACCCGGAGGGTGCGCGGCGCCGCCGCGGCGGCCGAAATGCCGGCAATGACCAGGATCGCGCTAAGGAAAGCCTTCATGGCGTGCCCCAAATGGATACTCTCCTATACTAGACCATCCCAGGATTTCCAGCCGAGGCCCCCATGCTCACCCCCAGACAGCGCCAGTTCCTCAAGGCCCAGGCCCACCCGTTGAAGGCCAACGTCCACGTCGGCAAGGCCGGTCTCACCGAAGCCCTGGCCCGCGAGCTGGACGTGATGCTGGACAGCCTCGAACTCATGAAGATCCGCCTCAACCAGAACACGTCCGAGGACGAGGACTCCGCCGTGGAGGCCCTCAAGGCCATGGTCCCCGGCCTGGAGGTCGTGCGGGTGCTGGGGCACACGGTGCTGGTCTTCCGGGCCAGCCGGACCCGTCCCACGGCCTATCCTCTGCCTTGAACGGAGGCCCCCGTGCCCTACCTGTCCTGGTTCGATGGAGGCGCCACCCGGCGCTTTGAAGTCACGGAGCCGGTCATGCTGGGCCGGGACCCTGTCCAGTGCCCGGTGGCCATGGCCCGGGACGCCTCCGTCTCGCGTTCCCACGCCCTGCTCACCAGCACCGGCGGGCGGTGGTGGCTGCGCGACATGGACTCCCGCAACGGCACGCTGCTCAACGGCCTTCCGGTCTCCACCCCCATCGGCGGGGCCCTGGAGGACGGCGACGAGATCCGTCTGGGGGACTGGACCCTGCGCTTCACGAACCACTTCCCGGGCCTGGACGGGGTGAATTTCATCGAGGGCGTCGGCGACCTCTTCAGCGAAGTCCGGCCCGAGCCGGGCCAGGCCATGGTGCTGCTCCGGGCCCTGGAACTGCTGCACCGGTCCACGGAGAGCCTCCTCCAGGAGGGCAGCTCGTACGTCATGTTCCGCAGCATCCTGGCCGAGGCCATGAAGCTCATGGGCGCCGACCGGGGCTTCGTGGTCATGGTCAACCAGGACGGCTCCTGGCAGAGCCTGCACCGCATCGGGGACGTGGAGGACCGGCAGGGCCTGTCCCACTCCGTGGTGGCCTACGTGCTGGGCCACCGCACGGCGGTCCTGAGCAACTCCCCCCTCATCGACCCGCGGTTCGGCGGTGAGAGCCTGGTGGAACTCTCCAGCGGAGCCGTCATGTGCGCCCCCATGGACGTGGGGGGCGAGACCCAGGGCGTGCTGTACCTCGACCGCGCCACCGGCGGGNNCGCGCTTCGATCTGGCCGTCCTCCAGGCCTTCGTGCGCCAGGGCGCCGTGGCACTGCGGCACACGGAGCTGGTGCAGCGGGCCATGAGCCACGCGGAGATCCAGGGCGAGTACCTCCGCCTCCGCACGCTCCACGAACGCATCGTCAAGCGCATCGGCGAGCTCCTGGGGGCCATGCGCTCCAGCCTCCGGTGGATCCAGAGCTACTCCGAGATCGGGTACGGCGACCTGGCCGCGGTGCTGCGGCAGCAGACGGGACACCTCCAGCACCTGGTGGAATCGGGGCTCCAGGAGACGCTCCTGGAAGTGCCCAAGGAGACCCCCACCTCCACGAGCCTGGAAACGCTGCAGGAGGTCTTCGGGCAGACGTGGCGGGACCTCCTGAGCATCCGGGGCATCCCGCTGACGCTGGAGACGGTGCCCGCCGGCACCGTGTGGGTGGCCGGAGACCTGGCCAACCAGGCCCTCATGGGTCTGGTGGAGCCCCTCCTGATGCGCGTTCCCGAAGGCGCCGAGGTGCACGGGAAATGGCAGGACCAGCCCGCGGACTGGACCCTGCGCCTGACCTTCTCCACGGGCATGGCCATTCCCACCCCGGATCCCTGGACCCTGCGCACCCTGCAGGAGTCCGGCATCCAGTGGCGCTGGAACGACCAGGCCCTCTCCCTGGACTTCCCCAAGGACCTGCAGTCCACCCCCGATATTTCCGCGCTGCCCCTGCTGGGGCTGGTCACCAGCGAGATGGACCTGGTGGGCCTGTTCGAGAGCGTTGCCCAGGCCGAGGGCCTCTCCCTCCACGTGCTGGATCCCGAACCACCGCGCACGCCCATGGAGCGGTTCAAGTACCTCGTCATCGACGCCCGGGGCACCCTCGACCCCGTGGGGTGCGTGGACACCTACCGCCGCCATGCCACTTTCACCACCGTGCCGATCCTGGTGGTGCGGGCCCCGGACGAGCAGTTCCCGGAGCTGCTGGCCGCGGGGACGACGGACTGCCTGCCTGAAGGCTTCCGCTGGGAGACGCTCCACCACCGCCTCCAGGTGCTGCGGGGCCACGACGAGCTCCAGCGCAAGGCCCGCGCCGCCGAGCGCCTGGATTCCCTGCGCCAGATGGCGGGCACCCTCAAGCACGAGATCAACAACCCCCTGGCCGTGATCTCCATGCAGATCGAGCTCCTGGCCCGGAAGTACCCCGACGAGCCCAAGCTCCAGAAGGTGATGGAGATGGTCGAGCGGATCCGCGTCCTCGTCCAGGTGCTGCAGAAGATGCGGGAGGCCTCCACCGAGGACTACCCCGGCGGCGAGAGCATCTTCAAGCTGGGGTGAAGGTGATCCCGCACTGGTCCGCCATGCCGCCCACGGGCAGGTCGGTGGGGCCGGTGGGGAGCCGGTCGCAGCGCTGGCACGCGAACCCTACGCCCAGGGTGGCAACCTCCGGGGGCAGCCCCGCCAGCACAGAGTCGTAGAAGCCGCGGCCGTAGCCCAGACGGTGGCCGTCCGCGGCGAAGGCCAGGCCCGGCACCAGGACGAGCTGGACCGGGGGCAGGGCGAAGGGCGCGGCCAGGGGTTCCTGGAGGCCCCAGGCGCCCGGTCCCAGGGGACGCGGGCCCCAGGCCAGCCGGGGCGGGTCCTTGGACACGATGCGGGGGAAGTGGAAGGTCCAGAAGGGGTGGGCGTCCATGAGGGGCCGCAGGTCGATTTCCGAGCCCAGGGGCCAGAAGACCGCCAGGGAATGGATGCTCCGGGCTTCGCAAAAATCCGCCAGATGCCGGCAGGCGGAAGCCGACCAGGTGGCGCGCTCCAGGGGATCCACGGAATCCCGCAGGGCCAGGTAGCGCCGCCTCAGCGCGGCCTTGTCGAAGGTGTCAGGCATAGACCTTGTAGAGGTTGTCCCGTTCGAGGGGTTCAAAGCCGGCTTCGCGGATGAGGCGCTCCAGCTCGTGTTTGGTGAGGGCCTGGGGGGTCTTGGCGCCGGCCAGGTGGGCGATGGTCTCCTCGATGATGGTGCCGTCCAGGTCGTCGGCGCCGTACGTGAGGCCGATCTGGGCCAGGCCCTCGGTGATCATGACCCAGTAGGCCTTGATGTGCGGGACGTTGTCCAGGAGCAGCCGGGCCACGGCCACCTCCCGCAGGTCCTGGTGGCCGGTGGTCTCGTGGATCTCGTAGGCGCGTCCCAGCTCGTTGTCTTCGACCTGGTAGGCCAGGGGGATGTAGGCCAGGAACCCGTGGGTGCGGTCCTGCAGTTCCCGCAGCCGCAGGAGGTGGTCCACGCGGTGGCGGGGCTCCTCGATGTGGCCGTAGAGCATGGTGCAGTTGGTGGGGACGCCCTTGGCGTGGCAGAGCTCGGCCACCCGCAGCCACACGTCGGCTTCCTTCTTGCCGATGCAGATCTTCTCGCGGATCTCCTCGTCGAAGATCTCGGCCCCGCCCCCCGGGCAGCTTTCCAGCCCCGCGGCCACGCACCGGTCGATGAACTCCTCGACGGAAATGCCGGAAGCCCGGGCGTAGTAGTCCATCTCCACCATGGTGAAGACCTTGAGGTGCAGGTCCGGGAACCGGGCCTTGAGGCGCCGGAAGAGGTCCTCGAAGTACGCGATCTTGAGCTTGGGATAGTGCCCGGCCACCATGTGGAGCTCGCGCACGCCCTCGTTCTCGGGTTTCTCCATCTCCTTGACGATGTCGTCGGCGGAGAGGACGTAGGCCCGGGGATCGCCGGGCTTGGCCTGGAAGGCGCAGAACTGGCAGTGGGTGTAGCAGATGTTGGTGTAGGACATGCGCCGGCTCACCACGTAGTAGGTGCGCGTGCCGTGGAGCTTTAGGCGCACGTGGTGGGCCATGGCGCCGATGCCGGGGAGATCGGGGCTTTCATAGAGCAGCAGCCCGTCGTCGAAGGAAAGCCGCTCGCCCCGTTCCACCTTGCCGGCGATGGGCAGGAGGCGGGGGTCGGTGATGTAGCTTTCCAGGCCGAGACTCAAGGTGTGCATGAACTTCTCCAGCCTCCAGTCTAGCGGGGGTGGGGAGGGGACCGAAACGTCAGGCGGATATATGAGGCATTTGAACAGTTGCGAGGCTGGAAGAAGGGGGGAATGAGAAAGGCATGGAAATGTCTGGGCGATGCCTATGTTTGGCCTGAAGGACGTGAAGCAAGGGGATTGCCTTGCTGAACAATTTATTGGAGAGCGCTATGAATACGCGCCGTTCGTTAGGTCTGCTGGTGGCTTTTTTCGCCCTGGGTGTGAACGCCTATCTCATGGTCCTGATGTGAATCTGGGAGATCGATGCTCACCTGTACCCAACCCAGTCTTTAACTTTTCTCAACGACCCTCAGCGAGACCTCTGCCACCTCAGCGATTTCTTTATCCCCTAGATCCCATTCATCAGCGGCCAATCTTTTTGTCTTGGATGCCTCGGCGCAAGGTGGGCAGTCGGCCTGGGTTCCAACCACGGCTTCGTCGTGTCCTCAGGTTGATTTTTGGCCGCTGATGAATGGGATCTAGGGGATAAAGAAATCGCTGAGGTGGCAGAGGTCTCGCTGAGGGTCGCTGAGAAAAGCAGAAAAGGGGAATGCAGGACTTCATCGGCCCTAGTTGGATGCCCGCTTCATGCCCTTGAGCGCGATGGTCCAGATCACCACCCCGAACAGCGCCAGTTTCAGAAGCTGCGGCCAGAAGGCCTCGATCCCCGCCCCCCTGAGAACGATGGCCCGCACGATGATGAGGAAGTGCGTCAGCGGGATGATCTGAGCCAGCCACTGGAAGAAGGCCGGCATGCCCTCGATGGGGAAGATGTACCCCGACAGGAAGACCATCGGCAGGAACGTGAGGATGGCCATCTGGGTGCTCTGGGCCTGGGTGTCGGCGGCGGTGGAGAGCTTGAGGCCCACCCCCAGCATGGGCACGATGAAGAAGAGCGCCGTGGCGTAGAGCAGCGGCACCGACCCCGCGATGGGCACGCCGAACAGCAGACGCGCCGCCCCGAAGAGCACGGTGAGCTGGAGGTAGGCGATGCCGATGACGGGGATGATCTTCCCCAGGAACAGCTCCGAGGGGCGCACGGGGGTGACCATCACCTGGTCCAGCGTCCCGCGCTCCTTCTCCCGCACGATGCTGCTGGAGGCGTAGATCACGCAGGTCATGGCCAGGATCACGCCCACGAGGCCCGGCACGATGAAGTTGGGGCTGCGCAGGTTGGGGTTGTACCAGGGCCGCACGCGCAGGTCGATGGGCTGCAGGGGGCGGGTGGCCTGGCCGTACCCCATGCGCTCGAACATCAGTTTCGTGGAACGCATCTGGGCCACGCCCACGGCGGTGGCGATGGCATTGCCGGCGGTGGTGGGGTTGGAGGCGTCCACCACCACCATGGCCTCGGCGGTCTGCCCCGCGCGCAGCTTGCGGGCGTAGTCCGGGGGGAACCACACGCCCACCTGGGCCTTGCCCAGGTCGATGTCGCGGGTGAAGGCGGCCTCGGAATCGGCGCGGCTCTTCAGGTCGAAGTACTGGGTGGCCAGCAGGCCGTCCACGAAATCACGGCTCTCCTGGCTGCGGGACTCGTCGTAGATGACGCAGGGGAGGTGCTTGACGTCCGTATTGATGGCGAACCCGAAGATGAGGATCTGGGCCAGGGGCATGATCAGCACGAAGCCGATGGTGAGCCTGTCCCGGCGCAGCTGGAGGAACTCCTTCCAGACGAGGGCCCTGATGCGGTTCCACATGGCTTCACCTCAAGCGTTGCCGCGGTCCTGGTCCACCAGGTCCACGAAGAAATCTTCCAGGGAGGGGAGCTCGGGCTCCGCCGGGGTAAAGGGCAGGCCCAGCGAGGCCACCGCCTGCAGGATGGCGGCGGGATCGCCGCCGGCGGGGTAGGTGAGGCGCACGCTGCGCCCCTGGAGCACGGCGGAGGTCACGCCGGGCAGGGCCCGGGCGGCCTCCTGCAGGCGGCGGAACTCGGGGGAGCGCAGGGCGAGGACGCGGCGGCCCATGCCCTCCTTGAGCTCCCGGGGGCGGCCGTAGGCCATGAGTCTGCCGCCCAGGATGAAGGCCAGGCGGTCGCACTGGTCGGCCTCCCCCAGGTTGTGGGTGGTGACCAGGATGGTCATGCCGTCGGTGATGAGGTCGGTCATGGCCTCCCAGAACAGGCGCCGGCGCAGGGGGTCCACCCCCGAGGTGGGCTCGTCCAGGAAGAGCACGTCCGGCTCGTGCAGGGTGGCCGCGGCCAGGGAGACCCGCTGGCGCTCCCCGGTGGAGAGGCCCGCCACCAGCGCATCCCGTAGGGACCACACCTGCATCTCCTTGAGACGGTGGGTGGTCTCGGCCTTGAGCCGGTCGCCGGAGAGGCCATAGAGGCTGCCGAAGAAGGCCAGGTTCTCGGCCACGGTGAGGTCGGTGAGGAGGCTGGACTTCTGGCTCATGTAGCCCATGCGCCCTCGCACGGCGTCGGCCTGGGTGAAGAGGTCCCGCCCCAGGGCGCGGGCCTCTCCGGAGGTGGGAGTGAGCACGCCGCACAGCATGCGGATGGTGGTGCTCTTGCCGGCGCCGTTGGGGCC
>DBME01000300.1 GCA_002298155.1 Holophagaceae bacterium UBA706
AGACACCGGGAAAATCCCGTCCTGCCGGCGCCTGAGAGGTCATGCGGGATGACGTCGAGCGAAAATTCCCCGGATCCATGGAACCCGGGAATCTGAAATCTTACCGAAATCCCTGGAAATGTCCAGCATGAATCCCGTATTTCAATTGTCCTTGCTGGAAGGGTGGCAGGGGCACCCCGAGCATCCGCCCCCGGAGGGGCTGGGGGACGGGGCCGCGTCACCGGCCTTCTTGTCCGGGGCGGGACCCGAATACCCCTGGGCGTGCCAGCCCCCTCCGGCCAGGTTGAAGGCCGTGCGGGAGATCTGGCGCTTCATGCCCGCGGCGGCGCCGCAGGCTTCGCAGGCGTGCTCGACGGGAGCGGAAAAGCCTTCCAGTTTTTCTTCCAGCTCGCCGCAGGATTCACAGCGATATTCATAGAGCGGCATGGCATCCTCTTGCAACCGGCCGGGCTTGGCCGGAACTTGACAGCTTACCCCAGGAACGCCATGACTTCACCCGCCCGCTACTACACCGACGCCGAATCCTTCCTCCAGGCCCACCCCAATAGACCTGCAACTCTCTGTTTTACCAACGGTTGCTTCGACCTGATCCACCCGGGGCACGTGCAGTACCTGGAGGATGCCCGGGCGCTGGGGGACTTCCTGGTGCTCGGCCTGAACAGCGACGCCTCCGTGGCCCGGCTCAAGGGCCCCTCCCGGCCCATCCAGGACGAGGTGGCCCGGGCCATGGTCCTCCTGGGCCTGCGCAGCGTGGACGCCGTGGTGCGCTTCGACGAGGACACGCCCCTGGAGCTCATCACGGCCCTGCAGCCGGATGTCCTGGTCAAAGGCGGGGACTACACCCCCGAGACGGTGGTGGGCAAGGACGTGGTTGAGGCCCGGGGCGGACGGGTGGTGCTCATCCCCTTCCTGGAGGGGCACAGCTCGAGCACCATCGTCAAACGCATCCTCACGGGCCGGGGCGTCCTGGCTTTGTAGGCGCCCGGGTTCCTGATGAACGGCCTGTTCGTTTTCCCGGAAAGGGCCTGAATCTTCGCTCCTTCGTCGCTACGAGTCAGGCCCTTTCAGGGAAAACGGAATAGCCGAAGGATGCGAGGCGCCGTTGAGGTTCGGGGCGGCGGGATGCCGAGGGTACCAAGCTTTAAGGTCGGCGCCTTGCCCCACCCGACCTGTACATCTCAGGGCTCGGCCTGGAGGTCATAGGCCTATCCGGAGAGCAAGGTTGTCCATGACTGCCCCCATCCCCCCCGGAGCGGGGGCGTGCCAACAAGGCCCCGCCACACGGGCCGGAATCCCCCGTCGGCGCCGGCTTGACCGGCGACGACGAACCAGGACGCAATGAAGGGACCCGGACCCCGGGATTCACTTCCGTACCGCATTGATCAACACCGCCAGGGGCGTCAGGGCGGTGAGGTTCTCCTGCCAGGAGACGTCCTTGCGGATGCGCTGGGGCACGAGGAGCGCGTCGCCGGGTTCCATGGGGCTGCCCTTGATGCCGTGGTCCAGGATGCGGCCGTCGGCCTTCAGGAGGCGGATGCCCCAGGTGTCCGCGTTGCGGGTGGGACCGCCGGCGAGGCGGAGGACATCCTTGACGGTCATGCCCTTGGCGACCTTGTAGGCGCCGAAGGGGCTGGCCGTCTCGCCCACCACGTAGGCGACGTCGGTACGCCGGGGGATGATGACCTCGTCACCGTCCTGGAGCTCCACCTCGGCGGCGGTGTCCCCGGCCAGGAGCCTCGGGAAGTCCACCACGAGGCGGTTGAGGTTGCCCGCGGCCAGGCCGTGCAGGAGGGGGTTCACCATCAGGGACCCGGTCAGGGGCAGGCGCTTGGTCTCGTTCAGCCGGCTCAGGATCTCGTTGATCCCGTTGGCGGTGGGGTCCGCGTAGGCCACCCCGGCCCGGGCAGCGGCCTTGGCCTTGTCCTCGTCCACGGACACCAGGGTGCGCAGGAAGATCCCGGCACTGGGCATGGCGTCGGGCGTGAGGCCCCCGGCCCTCTTGAGGATGTCGCGCAGGGTCAGGCCGGGGCCGTCCAGGTCGTATACGCCGGGGCGGACCACCTGTCCCGACAGGGTGATGCTGCGGTGGGGGCGGAAATCGGGGCGGGCGTAGACGGTGACCTGGTCGTAGGGCTGCAGGCGGGGATTAACGAGGTCGTCCGTGAGGTCGACGGGGCTCACCCGATCCGTCGACAGGAGCTGCGCCAGGTCCAGGCGCTGCACCAGGGCGAAACGCCCATCCTGCATGTGGGCCAGCTCGGCCACGAGGCGGTTGGCCTTGAGCAGCGGCACGCCCGCGCGGAACAGGAGGTCCGAGGCCCGCATGCCTTCCAGGTACTCGAATTTCCCGGGGCGTTCCACCGGGCCCAGCACGGTGAGGGTGGCCCGCAGGCGCAGGTCCGTGGAACGGTAGAGTTCGATTTCGTCCCGGTCGGCAAGAAGGGGGTTGTCCTTCTCGCCCCCGGCCAGGGCCTTGGCCAGGTCGAAGGCGAGGTAGGCGCGCTTGCCGTCGGGGGCGGTGCGGACGATCTCGCCGCGGCCCAGGTAGGTGTCGGGCAGGGCCAGGGCGTAGGACCGCAGGAGGTCCCCCACCCGCATGCCGTCGGCCCGGGCGAAGACGCCCTGGATCCGGGCCCAGCCCTTCACCGTGACCTTGCGCTGGGCCCCATCCCGCTGGGGCAGCGCCGTGAGCACGTCGCCCCGCTCCAGGCGGGTCTTCTCCATGGCCTCGCCGGCGGGAACCCGGAGGACCTCAAGGGCCCCCGTGGCCGAGATGCGCTCCAGGCTCAGGGACTCGGAGAAGGTCTGCTGGGCGAAGCCTCCGGCGAAGTCCATCGCGTCCTTCACCGTCTCCCCGGGGCGCATCTCGAAGATCATGGTGGGCACGGTGCCCTCCTCCACCCAGTGGCGGATCCAGGCGGGCTTGCCCGACCCTTCCCCGGGCCCGGGGTCGTCCTGGATGCGCTTGTCGGCGCGGGACTTCAGCCTGGTCTCCCGCAGATGGTCCCGCAGGTAGGCGAGGTTGGCCTCCATCTCGTCCCGGGTCAGCATGCCATCGCCGGAGGGGAGCGGGGCTGGCGGGTCCAGGGGGCCCTTCGCGGAACGGGAGCCTGGACCGGAGGCGCCTGAAGCCGCCACGGCCGCCGGCGGCGGGGAGGC
>DBME01000032.1 GCA_002298155.1 Holophagaceae bacterium UBA706
CGGCCCCATCGCCCTCATCGACCGCCACCTGCCCATCGTGGCCCTCATGCCCCGGGACGCCCACCGGGAGAAGGTCCTGTCCAACCTCCAGGAGGCCGCCGCCAGGGACGGCCGCATCCTGGCCCTCATGGAGGAGGGCGACACCGGCCTGGACCACATCGCCGAGGACGTGCTGCACCTGCCCAAGGTCAACCCCTGGCTGGCCCCCATCCTCTACGTCGTCCCCCTCCAGCTGCTCAGCTACCACATCGCCGTCATCCGCGGCTGCGACGTGGACCAGCCCCGCAACCTCGCCAAGAGCGTCACCGTGGAGTGAACCTGCCCGGCGCCACCCGGGTTGGCGCTATCCTGGGGCATGTCCTTCATCCAGACCTACCAACGCCAGGCCGCCATCGTCCTCCTCTGGACCTTGGTGGCCTTGAGCGGCTTCCTGATCCTGGTGCACACGTCCACCATCGTCCTGGGCAAGGACGGCCACTGGCAGTGGCCGGACTACTACAAGGTCGAGGTGGTGGAGGTCATCAAGGACCCCGGCAACAACCGCTCCGCGGACGTGCAGGTGACCATCGACGGCAGCTTGGAGACCATCACCCTGCCCAAGGTCGAAGCCACCTCCCTGCACCCCCGCGACACCCTGTGGGTCCTGGACAACTTCTACCCCACCGACGTCCGATCCCCCCAGTACCGCCTGTCCCTGGCCCGGATCCTGGCCGAGTACCCCTTCCTCATGGTCCTGGTGGCCTTCCTGCTGCTCAAGCTCATCCAGCGTTCCCGCTGGGGCATCCCCCCGCCCCCCCCGGAGGTCCCCGATTCCGAGAAGAAGGTCTTCCGGGACACCTTCCACACCCGCGCCCAGCGCCACGCCCCATCCCCGACGTCCCCCGACGATAACCCCTCGACTTCCACCACAGACACGCTACAATGATGATTCGTCGCTTGGCGCGTAGCTCAGGGGTTAGAGCACTACCTTGACACGGTAGGGGTCGGTGGTTCGATTCCACTCGCGCCAACCAAAAGAAACGGAGGCACCCCATGGGTGCCTCTTCTTTATTGGCTCCTCTCCGAATCGTGGAGCCAAACGCCCCAGAAAGGGCTGGGAGGTCGCTGGAGCGACCCAGCTTGCCGGGGAGCCTCGGGACTCCTATGCCGGAGCAGGGAGTCCAGGCCCATAGAATTTCTAAAACGGATTGATTTCTAAGCACATTTGACTATATTTATAACTATTCGAATATTTTTATCGGTGAACGAATGGACAAGACCTGGAAGCCAAATCTGAGAAAGCATATCGCCCTGAAGGTCCGCGAGTTACGAAAGCGTCGGAACTTCACCCAGGCCGAGTTGGCTGCGCGCCTGGGCGTTTCCCAAGCGCGGTTGTCGGTGATCGAACATGGGAACGGGTCGTTCTCGGCCGAGCAGTTCCTCGAAATCTTGAGAATCTTCAACGTTCCCGCCCAGTCCTTCGCAATCACGAAACGAGATGCCCAAGGAGATATCCAGAACGCGCTTGCACGACATGGTGCCTCCCACCTGATGGAAGACTCGGACCTGCTGCCGAGCGAACACCTCGATGAAGTGGAGGTTCTGATCCGGGAAGTCCTCGTGGATGCTCAGAGCCCCCGGCATATCGCTGCCCTAGGCCCGGTGCTGGTCAAGAACCTCAGTCAGGTCAACTTGAATCGGCTATGGGCAAGATTCGTGGACTTTGGCTTGGAGGCACGGCTGGGCTGGGTCCTTGAAAATACGGCTGAGGCGATCCGGATGATCCTGCCCTCCCTTGGGCCTGCAGCCGCCGCGATCCCTTATCGAAAAGCTGAAAGGACCATCACCATCTTCCTTTCGCGGAAAAGCGCGAGCCTCCTGAAGGGCCCGGCTGCTGGACCTCACCCGGAGGAACTTGACATCATTGACGGGAAGGCCCTCTCGCTGAAGACCATCCATTCCACGTGGGATGAAGCCTCGGACGTCAGCCGCCGCTGGGGTATCGTCAGCGCTATGAAAACCGAAGATTTTGCAGAGGCCATCCGAGCCAGTTATGTGACCACTACTTAGGCCCTCTCCGGAGGGCCTTCTTGTTTCCCAGGCACCGGGATCCCGGCTTCCCCTGTGCACACCTCCTCAGTCCGTCACTGCGGGCGTGCTTCGGCGCCGGGCACGCCACAGGTGGATCCAGCGGTGGAGCCGGTGGATGGATCGCACCGGCGGCGCGTGCATGAGGATGCATTCACCGACGACCGCCGATAGCCCCAAGGCCTCACAGGCGCGAACGGCATCAGGCGATTCCGAGCCGGGCTGGAACCACACGTTCCGGATGCCCACCGCGCCGGCCTCCTCCACCAGGCGCAGCGCCTGGGCGGGTGGGACCACCAGCACCAGGCCCGCCACGGGCTTGGCCAGGGCGGCCAGGGAGGGCGCGGCGACAAGGCCGTCCACCGTGCCGGCCGTGGGGTGAACGGGCAGCACTTCATACCCCTTGGCCCGGAGATCCTTCAGGGCCACGTTCCCAAATTTCCGGCCCCCGCGGGATGCGCCCGCCAGGGCGAGGGTGGGGAGGGCGAGGAAGGCTTCCACGGAGGATTGACTGACCATGGGACGCTCCTGTGGGGGTAGACCACCATTATCCCGGGAACATGCCCTTGGGGGGAGGGCCATGAATGACGCCCACGGATCGCCAGATGCTTCAGGCGTGGCGGAGGACTCAGCCCGTAGGAGTTACTAGCTGCCGGCGAACGCCCCGATCGCTGACGTTCGAGGACGTCAAACGCCCCCCCGAGCCGACAGTTCCGATACCCTTTTTATCATTCGCCTGCCCATGGCAATCGCATCCAACAACAACCCAAGACTCGAATACGGATTTCCATGTACCTTTTCAGCCAAGCCGACTTCAATCCTGCCTTTCTGGTGCCCATCCTGTTCCCAATCCTCTGGGTGGCCGTCGCGACCTTGATCAGCTGGACCATGGGCATCTTCCGGCTTTACGCGGACTTCCCGGCCGATGGCAACGATCCCATCGAGTCACGCTTCCGTTTTATCAACCTCTACATCGGCAGCCTGGGGGGTCACACGCCGGCCAGCCTCGCTTTCGGACGGCGGTGCCTGCATGTGAAGGAGCTTTTCCCCTTCCAGCCCTTTTTCTGGTTGGGCCCAGCCTCGATTCCCTGGACCGAGATCCGGCTGACCAAGAGGGCTAGCGACAACTTCTGGGCCTTCTGGAGTTACGCGAGCTTCGAGCTGGGGCCCCAGCGGAAGAAGATCCGCCTGACGGGACGCGTTGCGCGGGCTCTGCAGGAGCGCCTTGATACCCAGGAAGCGGGGAGACCTCTGGCTTTGATCCCACGCTGAAGGGCGGGATCCGGTATCCATCGGAAAGCCCCGCCCCATGGCCTGGATGCCCCCAAAGCGCTATCATCCTGCCATTCCCAGGAGCCACCATGAGCAGCCGCCCCCACCAGGGCATCAGGGCCTTTCTCCTGCTGTGCCTCCTGCTTTCCGCGGTGGGCTGCGGCATGCCGTCCATGCTCGACATCAAGCTGTCCCGCATGGCCCAAAAGCAGAAGAACCACGAGGTGATTCGAACCCTTCAGCCCATGGTCGACCGCCATGAGCCGGTCCCTTCCTCCCAGCTGATGTTCCTGGCGGGAGCCTATGCCGAGACCCGGAACTACGCGCGCCTGTTCCCGGTCTGCGACCAGTGGCAGGCCCAGATCGAGCGCGGCGACCGCTACATGTTCGGCGGCGATGTCTCCGCCATGCCCCACTACCTTCGGGCCAACGCCTTCCTGGACCTGGGCGACCCCGTCCAGGCCCTGGCCCAGGCCCAAGCCGCCCGGGCCATCCTGGACCGCCAGGACATCCGCACCAACGGCTTCATCGTCAGCCTCACCATCGAAGCGGAGGGGGCCCTCGGCGTGGCCCAGGCCCTTCTCGGCCACACGGCTGAAGCCGTGGCCTGCCTGGGCCGGCTCAAGGCCCTGAATACCGACGGCACCATCAACGCCCCTCCGAAATACACCGCCATGGCGCGCGTGCAGGTGGCGCTGGGCCATTTCGACCGCGCCCTGGCCGCGCTCCAGGATCCCAAGGCCGAGTTCCACAGCCTGGCCACCCTCTTCTATGACGACACGTTCCAGGCCATCCCCCTGGCCTTCCTCCGCGCCAAATGCCTGTTCGAGACGGGCCGCATCGCCGAGGCCAAGGCCGCCTATGACCGCCTCCTCGCCCATCCCCACCTGCCGGAGGTGGGCGGGCTGCACTGGCCCGTGCTCCTGGACCGCGCCCGCATCGCCGTCAAGGAAGGCCAGGACCCCCTGGCCGAGAACCTCCTCCGCACCTCGGTCACCGTGATCGAACGCCAGCGTGCCTCCATCGGCACCGAGGCCGGACGCATCGGCTTCGTGGGCGACAAGCAGGCCTGCTACCAGGAACTGATCGCACTCCTGATCCGCACAGGCCACCCCCAGGACGCCTTCGCCTTCGTGGAGCGGGCCAAAGGCCGGGCCCTGGTGGATCTCCTCGCCTCGGAGAAGCGCCTCGCCCGCACCCCGGATCTGGACGTGGCCCTGGCCCGTCTGGGCCAGGCGGACCAGGAACTGACCGCCATCCCGGACCCGGACGGCACCAGCACCCGGGGGATCGCCGTCACCCTGCGCTCCGACCTGGCGGCCAAGGCGCCCGAGCTTGCCTCCCTGGTCATCGTGCCGGAGGTTTCGGCGGCAGCCCTGCAAGCCCGCCTTGCGCCGGACGAGACCCTCCTCGAATACTATGCCACCGGCAACCGGTGGGTTGCCTTCCTCGTCACCCGCGACGACCTGGCCGCGGTGCCCCTACCCGCCGCGGACCTCAAGGGATCCGTCCTGCGCCTGCGCCAGGCGCTCACCGATCCCGGCCAGCGCCAGGACCCCGCGCCGGCCATCGCGGAGCTCTCCCGTCAGATCCTGGACCCGGTCCTGGCCCGGATCCGGACGCAGAAACTGATCATCGTCCCCCACGGCATCCTCCACTACGTGCCCTTCTGCGCCCTGGGATCCCTCGAGGCCCCGCTACTGGAGCGCTTCAGCCTGCGCATGCTCCCCAGCGCCACCGTCCTCGGCCTCCTCAAGCCCGCGAAGCCCATCGAGAACGCCCTGATCCTGGGCAACCCGGATCTGGGCAACCCGGCCCTGGACCTGCCCTTCACCCAGGAGGAAGGGGTCGCCCTGGCCCGCATCCTTCCCCGGGCCACGCTGCGCCTGCGCAAGGAGGCCACCGCGGAGGCCCTCCAGGGCGGGCGCTACGGGATCATCCACCTGGCGGCCCACGGTTCCTTCGACGAGGCCCGGCCCCTGGAATCGGCCCTCTTCCTGGCCTCCACCCCCAGGACGCCCGGCGCCTTGAAGGTCGCCGACCTCTACCGGCTGGACCTGGATGCGGATCTGGTCACCCTGAGCGCCTGCGACACGGCCCTTTCGCAGGTCTCCAGCGGTGACGACGTGGTGGGCTTCACCCGCGGGCTCCTCTATGCGGGTTCGCGCGCCATCCTCTCCAGCCTATGGAAGGTGGATGACGAAGCCACCCGCGACCTCATGGTGGACTTCTACACCCAGCTCCCGGCCCTGGGAAAGCCCGCGGCGCTCCGGCACGCGCAGCTGGCGGTGCGGGCGAGACATCCCCACCCCTTCTACTGGGCGGCCTTCATGATCACGGGCAATGCCCAGTGAGGTTTCCAAGGCTCCGCCAGATGGAGGCCAAACCCGATGGGCGTAAGATCGATTCATCGCACCGCACCCCAACAGGGCCAGAAGAAGTAAGGCCCTTCCAACGGTATCTCCTTCAGCACACCCGACCTCCCACACTGGATCCCCATGGTTGATGTCCTCGTCCCTTTCGCAATGCTCCTCCTGGTCCTGGGAATCTGGATCACGCCCATCGTCCTGGGCATCCGCGCCGCGCGCAGGAACAACCGGTCTCCCCACTGGATGTGGTTCGGGATCCACCCCTTCGGTGGATGGATCGCATTCGTCCTCCTGGCGGCCCTGCCCCCTTTGCGACGGTGCCCCCGCTGCGGCGAGAAAAGCCGGATGCAGGCCTGGATGTGTCCGTACTGCCTGATGCCCTTGACGCCTGATGGCCAACTCCCCAATCCGCGTCCCTCCGAGGCGGCGCCTCCGGCGCTGGCGCACAGGCCTTCACCAGCGAACCTCCAGGCCCGTTTGCGGACAAACCTCCTCATCGGCCGGGTCATGGTGGTCTTCCTGACCTTCGTCCTGGTGCTGGTCTACGCAAGTGTCTTCATCACGGCGGTGCTTCAGGGCGACCCGCGCGGATACCTTGCGGGCTTTGCCGCCGTCCCGTTCAGGGAACCATTCGTACGGATCCTCCTGGTGATATCAGCGGTCACGTTCCTCGGAGCCGTTGCAGGTAGCACATGGTATTTCCACAGCCCGCGCCCCAAACCAGCCAGCGCCCCGGTCACCAACCTGATCGTCCTCCTGGTGGCCAGCGCTTTGCTCGAGACCCTCGCCATCTACGGCCTGGTCCTGGGATTCGCCATCGGACCCAAGGTGGCGACCCTCTCCCTCGCCCTCCAGGCGGCGACGGTGCTGGGCGGAGCCCTCATCTTTCCGACCTCCAAGGCCTGGCTCCGGGGGGTGCCCTCCGTCGAAGGTCCCTGAAGAAGCGCCGGTTCCGTCCCCTCCGGAATCGGTTTACCCTCGTCCCATGCTCCCACTGCCGCTCCTCCTCTGTTCCGCCCCCGCCCTCGTCGCGGCCGCCCCTCCCCCNNCGGGCCCTGGAAACGGTCATGGACCGCTTCTACCGCAAGCCCCCCCTCGAGGAGGCCTACGCCGCCCTCAACGCCCTGGTGGCCGAGCACAACCGGCAGGTGGATGCCTGGAATGCTCGCCAGGAAACGGCCCAGGCGGACGCCGACCAGCGGAGGGCCCGCCTGAAGGCCGAAGAGGCCGCCATCGCCGCCCTGGACCGGGACCTGGCCATCAAGCCCGACCCGGACGATGCCGAGGCCACCCAGGCCCACCTGGCTCGCCTGAAGGAACGCAATGCGCGGGTGGAGCGCTTCAACCGCCAGGTGGAAGAGACCGACGCCGTCCTCAAGGGCTACAAGACCGCCGCCGGCGCCACCAAGCCCGACATGGACGCCCGGGGCGCCGAGATCGGCCGCCGCAGCGCCGAGCTCAAGGCCCGCTCCCGGGACCTGGAAGCCTTCCAGGAGAAGGGACAGGACCTGGCCTTCTTCAGCGACCTGAATGGCCTGCTGGCGGACCTTCGCCAGGCCCAGCGCGCCGGCGCCGAGGTGACCGCCGCCCTCACCCGGGTGCGCGCCCTGCGGCGGGAACTGGCCCAGTGGGCCATCGCCCGGCAGCGGGCGGACGCCTTCGGCCTGGTGGTGGTGGAGGCCCGGGTGGGGGATGAGCCTGCCTGGTTCATCGTGGATACGGGGGCCATGCGGGTCTGCCTGAGCACGGAGCTGGTGCGGGCCGCGGGCTTCCAGGACCGCCTGGGGGAGGAGGGGACGGTCAGCCTGCCCGGGGGCATGAGGACCCGGGGCCGCGCGGTGGTCCTGCCGTCCCTCACCGTGGCCGGGCACACGGGCCAGGACGTGGCGGGTTCCGCCCTGCCCGCCTCGGACGTGGGCATCGACGGCCTCCTGGGCCAGAGCTTCCTGCGGCGGTTCTCCTGGACCCTGGACCGGGACCGGCCGGAACCGCTGATCATCCGCTGAAGGGTGAGGTAAGGCACAACCCTTGCGGATCAAGCAACATTCTGTTTTGGAATGGGTTAAGATCCTCCCAGCACCCTTTCCCTGTGATCGCAGATGTTGAACGTACGGTGGGTCATCGCGAGGCTCCTTCTCCCGCTCCTGGTCGGGGTGGCTACGGCCATGGGTGCCGCCCGGCCAGCGTTCCAGGATGTCCCGCCCGGCCTCTACACCTTCCGCAGCTTCGGCGCCGACGAGGGCCTCAAGAACGTCTCCGTCACCGCCATCGCCCAGGACCCCGAGGGCTTCCTGTGGGCGGGCACCGAACACGGGCTCTTCCGCCTGGAAGGGCACCGCTTCCGCGGCTACGGCGAGGCTGATGGTCTGCCGACCAGCCGTATCAGCTTCGGCGGCCTCACCCCCGGGGCGCGCCGCGGCCTCTGGGTGCTCACCACCACGGGCCTGGTGTTCTGGGACGGCCAGCACTTCCGCCACCCCTCGGACCTGGGCCTGACGGGCCTGGACAACCACACCGGCGTCGCCCTCAACCAGGGCGGGGTCATCCTCTCGGATTTCCAGCACCAGACCCGCTACCTGAGCCTGGACGGTGAACCCTTCAAGGCCCTGGACGGCCTGCCCTGGGGCAACGGCCTGACCGCGGGCACCTACGCGGCGGCCCAGGACCTCCTGGTGCTGGCCCTCCAGAAGGACCTGTGGATCCGCTCCCAGGGGACGTGGAGCCACCGTGATCTCGCAGGCTCGTTCATGGACAGCATCCAGGCCATCTGGGTGGATGGGACGGGCCGGATCTTCCTGCGGTCCAACGAGATGCTCGCCGTGCTGGCGGACGCCACGGCGGCGCTGGAGGCCCTGCCCACCCCGGTACCGCTCTCCTCCATCAACACGGTGGGTCTGGGCATGGACGGCCAGGGCCGCCTCTGGACCAACACCACCACGGGCATCCTGTGGGTCAAGGAAGGCCGATCGGGCTTCATCGGCGAGCGTGAGGGCCTGCCCCTGGGCGGCGCCGACCTGCTCCGGGTGGACCGCCAGGGCACCCTCTGGATCGGCGGGGACGCGGTCCACAAGCTCCTCGGCGAGGGCCGCTGGACGGGCTATACCCGCCACCAGGGCCTGCCCACGGACGTGGTCTGGTCCATGGCGCGCACCCGGGACGGCCGCATCTGGGCCGGCACCGCCGGCGGACTCGCGGTGGGGGACGGCCGGGGCTTCACGGTTCTGCCCGCCTCCCGCGCCAACCAGTTCCTGGCCCTGGAGGAGGACGGCGACGGCAACCTCTGGGCGGGCCATACGCCTTCCCGGGAACGGCCCACCCCCCTCTCGGTGAGGGCTGCGGGCGCCGCCCTCCTCACCCCTGTCCCCCTCGCCTCGCTCCCCCTGCCCGGCAACGTCTCCGCCATCTGCGCCGACGGGGACGTCCTCTGGCTGGGGACCACCTCCGTGGGCCTCCTGAAGGCCCGCCGCCAGGGCTCCACCCTATCGGGCATCACGCGCGTGCCGATCCCCGGATGGCCCAAGGAGGCCGGCATCAACCGCGTCCGCAAGGACGCCTCCGGGGGCCTCTGGGTCGGCGGCGGCCTGGGCCTCGCCCACTGGAACGGCACCACCTGGGCCACCCTCGACCGCAAAGGCGGCCTCCCCGACGACAACGTCCTGTGCATCGTCCCCCTGCCGGGTGGCGAAGCGTGGATCTCCTTCACCGACGCCCTGGCCCTCTGCCGTGTGCGCCGCCAGGGGGACCAGGTGGTCCTGGTCCGGACCCTCAGCGCCCCGAACCCGCTCCTGCAGCAGCCGGTGGTGAGCCTCGAGATGGGCCCCGACGGCACCCTGTGGGTCGGATCATCCGGCGGCCTCTACCGCTGGGACGGCACCCACATGCAGCGGTTCGGCAAGGACTGCGGGTTCCCCGGCGAGGACTGCTGCCAGAACGCCCTGACCTTTGATGCCCAGGGCGGCCTGTGGGTCGGCCTGAGCGTCGGCCTCGTGCATGCCCGGTTCCCCTCGGGCCGGCTCGACAATGAACCGCCCCCCGCCGTGCTCACCGAAGCGCTGCGCATGGACGGTCAATCCCTCCTCGCGTCGCCCGCCGCGCGGAAGGTGCCCTGGAAGGCCCGCACGGTCGCCTTCAGCTTCTGCCCCTTCGGCACCCGGGCCACGGATGGCCTGGCCTTCCAGGTCCGCCTGGTGGGCCTGGAGGGCGAGTGGCGCGAGACCAAGCTCGCCGAGGCCCGCTACCCGGGCCTCAACCCCGGCACGTACCGCTTCGAAGTGCGCACCGTCACCGCCACCGGCGAAGTGGGCGCGGCCCAGACCCTTGGTTTCGAGATCCTGGCGCCCTGGTGGCTGCGTCCCTGGGCGTGGTGCCTGGAGGCCCTGGCGCTGGGACTGGCTGCGACCCTCGTGCTTCGCTGGCGCACCCGGCTGCTGCGGCAGCGCAACACCCACCTGGAGGCGCTGGTGGCCGAGCGGACCATGGCCCTGGAGGAGATGAGCCTCTCCGACCCCCTCACCGGCCTGCGCAACCGCCGCTACATCGACCTCGCCGTGCCCGAGGAGGCGCTCCGCGCCCAGCGCATGTTCAAGGAGCTCAACGCCGCGGGCAGGGATCCCCGGAAGGAGAAGGAGGCCCTGGTCTTCTTCCTGCTGGACCTGGACCATTTCAAGGACGTCAACGACCGCTGGGGCCACCCCGCCGGTGACGCCATCCTGGTGCAGCTGGCGGACATCCTTCGGGGAGCCACCCGGGCCTCGGACAACCTCATCCGGTGGGGCGGCGAGGAGTTCCTGGTGGTGGCCAAACGCACGCGCCAGGCGGATGCTGCCGTCATCGCCCAGAACCTCCTGGAGGCCATCCGGGACAACCCCTTCCAGCTGCCCGACGGCGAGCGCATCACCCTCACCTGCTCCCTGGGCCTGGTGGGCTACCCCATGCACCCATCCCACCCCGAGGCCGGCAGCTGGCGGAATGCCATCGAGGTGGCCGACCAGTGTCTCTATGCCGCCAAGCGCAGCGGCCGCAACCGCTGGGTCGCGGCCCTGGTGCGGCCCGAGGCCCCCATGGATCCCTTCGCCCACCTGGATGCCTGGGATGTGCCCTGGGCGGTGGAGCATGGCCTGATGGACGCCGTGTCCTCGGAACCCGATTTCACGTGGCCCGTGGGCCCGGCTTCCCGGAGACCGGAAACCTCCGGCACGTAGAACCTACCTGAGCACCCGCTTCCACTACCGCGTTCACACGAGGAACGCATCCACAGCCTAGGCGGTCCCTGATGAAATCCCACTGGCACCTCCCCTGGAAACCCGTACCCCTCCACCTTCAGGCCGCCCTGACCGTGGGTTATTTCGTCCTGGCCAGCCTCAGCCTCCTCCTCGCCATGCCCGGCACCAACGCCTCGGCCGTGTGGGTGCCCTCCGGTCTGGCCATCGCGGCCTGCCTGCGCCTCGGTCCCGCGGTGTGGCCGGCCATCCTGCTGGGAAGCCTCGTCGCCAACGGCATGGTGCTCGCCCAGCTGGGCCTGGGACCCGTCGCCCTGGCCTGGGCCTCCCTCGCCACGGCCCTGGGCAACCTGGCGGAAACCTTCCTGGCCACCTACCTCATCGAACGCTTCACCGGCACGCGCCACCCCTTCAACCGGGTCAGGCACGTGCTGCAGTTCATCCTGGCCGGCGCGGTGCTGGCCACCGCCGCCAGCGCGCTGGTGGGCACGCTGACCTTCTGCGTCGTGACGGGGAACTGGCAGGTCTTCCGGTCCATGGGGGCCTCCTGGTGGCTGGGTGACGCGGCGGGCGTCCTGGTCTTCGTGCCGGTGGTGATGACGTTCCGGAGGTCGACCCTGCGGGCGCTGCCCTTCGAGGTGCACAGGGACGCTTTCCTGGCCATTCTCCTGGTTCTCGCCTTCTGGTTCGGGGTGTGCCCGGTCTTCCCGCCCCTGGCCTTCTTCTTCTTCCCCCTGCTCGTGCTGAGCACCGCGCGCCTGGGCCCCTTCTACGCCTCGGGCCTGGTGGCGCTGCTGGCGGTGCTGGCGACGGGTTCCACCCTGGCCGGCATGGGTCCCTTCCTCCTCACCGGAGTCCTCAACGGTTCGCTCCTGCTTCAGCAGGGCTTCATCTGCACCCTGGCCATCACCACCCTGGTCCTGGCTTCCGCCCTGCAGGAGCGGCGCACCATGGAGGAACGCCTCCTGATCCAGAACCGCCTGTACCGCCTCCGTTCCGAAGTGAGCCAGGCCCTGGTCCACGCCGAGGGCCGGACCGCCCTCCTGGGGGAGACCTGCAGGATCCTGGTGGAGCTGGGCGGCTTCCACCTGGCCTGGATCGGCTTCCGCCAGGAGGCCGCGGGATGCCTGGCCCCGGGCATCGCCCTGGCATGGACGGAGGATCCGGGCACGGGCCCCCTCCTCCGGATGGATTCCCGAGGCCCCGCCGTGGATCCGGGCGGAGCCGCCATCCCCCTGGACGACCTGGACGGTGCCGGACGCGCCCCCTGGCGCGCCGAAGCCCTGGCGCGGGGCTACCGCGCCGGCTGCGCCTTCCCCCTCCTCGTGGAGGGCAAGGTGGCGGGCTCCCTAATGGCCGCCTACTGCGACCCGGAGTCCATCGGAGCGGAGGAGGGCCGCCTCCTGCGCGAACTGGCCGGGGACCTGGGTTTCGCCCTGGAGGCCATGGAGACGGACATGGACCTGTCCGAATCCGAACGCCGGTTCCGCACGACCCTGGAGAACGTGGACCTCATCGCCGTCGCCCTGGGCGCGGACGCCACCGTCACCTACTGCAACGACTACTTCCTGCGGCTCACGGGCTGGTCCCGGGAAGAGGTGCTCGGACGGAACTGGTTCGACCAGTTCCTTCCCGCGGANNAACGCGTCGAGGAGGCCCTCGACGCCTCCCTCCACAACGGCGAGATCCGCATCCACAACGAGAACGAGATCCTCACCCGCACCTGGGAGCGGCGCCTCATCCGCTGGAACAACACGATCCTCCGGGACCGCCACGGCGCCGTCGCCGGCTCCGTCAGCCTGGGCGAGGACATCCNNCGGAGGCGGCCCTGGTGCAGCGCGCTGAGCAGCTGGCCGCCATGAACGACCTCAACGACCGCATCAGCGCCACCCTGGACGTGACCGCGTGCTCGAGGGCCGCCCTGGAAGGGATCCTGGCCGCCACCGCCTCGGACGTGGCGGCCCTGTACCTCCAGGCGGGCCCCTCCCTCTACCTCCTCGACGCCGTGGCGAACCCGCGCCTGGTGCTCCCGGGCATGCCCATCTCCGCCTTCCTGGACCAGGAGTTCGGCGTGCCCGGCGCCATCCAGGAGCAGCCCGCCTACCGCTGCGAGTCCGGCCCCCCGCCCCCGGGCGACAC
>DBME01000208.1 GCA_002298155.1 Holophagaceae bacterium UBA706
GCCGCGGGCATTCCCGCGGGCCAGGTCCCGCCCCCCCCCCCGCCCTACCCCGAGGACCGGTGGCTGCTGCCCCTGGCGGACCTGGCCCTGGTGGAACGCCTGCGCCTGGACCCCGACTGGAAGGTGCTGGACGTGCGCAGCGCCCCCCGCTACCGGGGCGAGACCGAGCCCATCGATCCCGTGGCCGGCCACATTCCCGGCGCCCTCAACCTGCCCTTCGCCCAGAACCTGGGACCGGACGGGCGCTTCAAGTCCCCCCAGGAGCTGCGCAAGCTCTACCTCGACTTCCTGGGCGGGACCCCCCGCGGGCATCTCGTGGTGCACTGCGGCAGCGGGGTCACCGCCTGCCACACGCTCCTGGCCCTGGAAGTGGCCGGTCTGGCGGGCGCCGCCCTGTACGTGGGGTCCTGGAGCGAGTGGTGCCGGAACCCCCTGCCCGTCGGCCTGGGCGATAAGCCCTGACTTAGAGGATCAGACCCGGGATTCCCACATGGCGTTGACGATCTTCCACTGGCCGGTGGTACGGGCCAGATGGAGATGAATCACCCATCCGAAAACCTCGGCCACCGCGCTGGCGGACCACTGGCGCACCTCCAGGATGCGCACGTCCACCGTGCGCAGGCTCGAGGGCGTCTGCAGCCCCAGCTGCCCCTGGACGCCCATGGGCCGCGAATCGCTGCCCAGGGTGATGAGGCGGTTCACGTAGTCCGGATGCAGCGACCGAAGCATGGCGCCGTTGTCGCCCCAGTACCAGGCCTTCACGAAATCCTGCACCGTGGCGCGGATGGCCGTGGCCGGATCCTCGTCGGAAAGGAGCCTGACGGGAGGACGAGGGAGCCTCACCGAATGTTCATAAACACCGCGCTGTCTCGATTCGCCTCTGGGCATCTCCGCCCCCTTTCCGTGATGGTCTTGCACCATGAGTGCGCCCGGGGAAGGATCGGTTTAACGGCCCGCAAGTTTTTCCGTCTTGGTGACAAATGGAGGTTTGTTCAAAAACTTGACCATTTCAATCAGGAACAGTATATTAGGCGGGTCGAGACAGGAAGGTACCTTGAAGATTTCAGCACGCGGCCGGTACTCCATGCAGGCGCTGTTCGATCTGGCCCACCACAGCCACGGTCAGCCGGTGCCCCTCCATCTCATCGCCCAGCGTCAGGAGCTGAGCCTCCCCTTCCTTGAGCAGATCTTCAACCGCCTCAAGAAGGCGGGCATCGTGGCCAGCGTGCGCGGCCCCAAGGGTGGGTACATCATCACGCGCCCCTGCAACATGGTCTCCGTGGGCGATGTGCTGCGCCTCACCGACAGCAGCTTCTACGCCGCCGCCAAGGAGGACCCCGTCACGGCCAAGTCCGCCCTGCGCGCCGACGTGAAGATGAACGAACTGCTCTGGAAGCAGCTCTCCAGCCACATCACGAACTTCATGGACACCATCTCCCTGGGAGACCTCTGCGTCGAGAGCCACAGCAACACGTGCCCGGACTGCACCTGCCCCGAGTACACCCGCGGCGTCCAGGACCAGCTGGATTCCGGCGCGCGGCCCCGCTGCGCGGCCCTGGGCTGATCGAACCCGGACGGCCCCGCCTTGAGCAATCCCTGCGCACTGCCCAGCCTCGCCCTGCCTCCCACCGAAGCGGATCTCAAGTCCCTCCCCAAGCTGGAGGAGCGCATCCGCCGGCGCGTGGGCATGGCCGTGCACGAATTCGGGCTCATCCGGGAGGGTGACCGCATCCTCGTGGGCCTCAGCGGCGGCAAGGATTCCTGGGCCCTGCTGGACGTGCTGGAATCGCTGCGGCGGCGCGCGCCCATCCGTTTCGAGGTGCACGGCGCCACCATCGATCCGGGCTTCCCCGGCTACAACCCCGACCGCATCGCCGAGGTCTGCGAAGCCATGGGGGTCCCCCACGTCATCCTGGGCGCGCCCATCGACACGCTGGTGCGCCGCAAGCCTGACATCACCCCCTGCGCCATATGCTCGCGCCTGCGCCGGGGCGTCCTGTACTCCCACGCCCGGGAGAACGGCTACACCAAGATCGCCCTGGGCCACCACCTGGACGACCTCATCGAGACGCTGCTCATCAACCAGTTCTTCGAGGGGCGCATCTCCACCATGCCCCTCAAGCTCGTGAGCGACGACGGCACCAACACCGTCATCCGCCCCCTGGGCACCTGCGAGGAGGAGGACCTGCGGCGCTTCGCGTGGCTCAAGGGCTACCCCTTCGTGCCCTGCGGCTGCCCCCTGTGCGGAGCCTCGGCGCTGGAATCCCGCCGGGCCCAGGTGAAAGCGCTGGTGGCCGAACTGCGCGAGAGCATCCCCGACCTGAAGTTCTCCCTGCTCAAGGCCATGAAGAACGTGAAGCCCTCCCACCTGCTGGATGCGCGGCTTCCACCCGAAATGCAAGAACACTAGTTGAATCAGATTCCCCCATGGACCATGGCCTGCCTTCGCGGCTCGTCATGGTAAGGTCAGAGGTTCGCCCCCTTCAGGAGCAGCCCCATGAAGCCCCTCACGACCGCCTTGATCCACAAGGCAGAGATGGCGCTGGCCACCGCGAGACGTGAGTTCGCGGTAACGGAGGACGCCAACCTTGACGCCGTGTGTCTCCACGCGGAGAAGTGCGCGGAGGACTACCTCAAGGCCAGGCTCATGGAGGACGACGTCCCCTTCCCGGAGAGCACGCGCCACCTGGTGGTGCTCCTGGAACTCGCGCTGGAACAGGAGCCCTCCTGGGAGACCTACCGGGGCCACCTTCGCACCATCACCACCCGCGGCTTCCAGGCCGAGGACCCCGAGCACGCCACCACGATGGATGCGGCGGCGGAAAGCCTGGAACTGTGCCTGGAATTCCGTGATGCGGCGCGGTCGGGGCTGGGGCTCTAGGAGCCTGTCTACGTAATAGGAGGCCCCGCGACGGCGCCCAGAAGCGCGCCTATCGTGTGCAAGTCCCTTGAAGGATTGACCGAATCCTCCTGCGGGCCTTGCGCACGATAATCACGCTTCTGGGCGCCGTCGCGGGGCCTCCTATTACGTAGACAGGCTCCTAGGCGAGCACCGCCAGGGCAGCCGCGTAGTCGGGCTCTTCGGCGATCTCGGGCACCAGCTGGTTGTGGATGACCTTGCCGCCCTCGTCCAGGACCACCACGGCCCGGGCCAGCAGCCCGCGCAGGGGCCCGTCCGTGAGGATCACGCCGTACGCATGGCCGAAATCGGGATTGCGGAAGGCGGAGGCCGGCACGACCTTGTCGAGGCCCTCGGCTGCGCAGAAGCGCCCCGCCGCGAAGGGCAGGTCCACCGAGACGCAGAGCACGACGGTGTTGGCGGCCTTGGAGGCCTGGGCGTTGAAGGTGCGCACGGAGGTGGCGCAGGTGGGCGTGTCGATGCTGGGGAAGATGTTCAGGACGACGCGCTGGCCCTTGAAGTCGGCCAGGGACACCTCGGACAGGTCCTTGCGGGTGAGGGTGAAGTTCGGAGCTGACTTGCCCACGCCGGGCAGTTCGCCAACGGTGTGGATGGGATTTCCCTTGAGGGTCACTTGGGCCATGGTGTCTCCTTGCAGACTCGGCGAGCCGTGACCTGATTATCACTCCTTTTTAATATCCCCAGCCAAGCGGATAAATCTTCTGCGCAACATTAGGGCCCGACATGATCCGGGAGGTGTCCATCCAGGGCGCGACGGGGAAATCGGTGGCAAGGGTCATCCTGGGCTGGAACAGCCGGAGCTTGCCCTGGAGGACCTGGAGGCCGGAGGGGAGCTTGGACAGGGGCAGGGGCATGTCGCCCTCCACCACCACCACGGCGCCTCCCATTTCGTGCAGGGACCAGGCCACATAGTCCCCCACGCCGGCGGCCTGGGGGATGGGCTTCACCAGCCCCTTGATGACCGGGGCCGGGGGCATGGGCCCGGGGGAGGGTTCCTGGTGGGGGCCGGGAAAAAGAGAGAGAGCGAGGGCCAAGGCGAGCATACCTTGAGAATGCGGCAGTGGAACCCAGGGTTCCCCCGGGCCTAAACTGGAAGGTGGAGGATTTATGAAACTTCTGCGCATCAACCACTTGGGCATCGCCTCGCCGACCCTGGACGAAGCCATGGGCCGCATGGGCAAGCTCTTCGGCATGGAGGTGGACCACGTGGAGGACGTACCCGAGCAGCGGGTGCGCACCGCCTTCTTTCCCGTGGGCCCCAGCACCCTGGAATACCTGGAGGCCACCGACCCCGAGGGTCCCGTGGGCAAGTTCCTGGAGAAGAAGGGGCCCGGCATCCACCATGTGGCCTTCGAAGTGGACAACGTGGACGAGGCCGTCAAGGAGCTGCTGGCCAAGGGCGTGCGCATGATCGACAAGGAACCCCGGGCCGGCGCCCACGGCTGCCGCATCGCCTTCATCCATCCGGCCGAGACCGGCGGGGTCCTCATGGAACTGTGCCAGTCCCCGAGCCACGCTTGAGAGCTATTTGATCGACTGGTCCATGAAGCTGTGGAGGAAGCTGGACAGCCACCACAGCAGCTGGCCCACCACCAGGATCCCCAGGAACCACTTGACCAGGGTCAGGGCCGAGACTTCCGGACCTTCCGCGCCGGACTTCCGGCCCTGGCCGAACCCCGAGGGGGGCCGCGTGGCCGTGGGGGACTCCGTCTCCAGCTCGATCTTCACCGGGCTGGGCAGGGTGTAGGACGGGATGGGCCGCACGGGGGTGGTGCGCACGCCGGGGGCGAAGCCGCCGGTTCCCCGGCCGGTGGAGCTCACGCCGGGGGCGGGAGGCTCGGCGGGGAAGTGGGCCGAGGGGCGCAGGCGCCGGAGGGGCACGATGTCCCCCGCGTGGTCGTCGTGGCGGAAGAGCTCGTTGACCCGGGTGCGGGCGTTGGGATCCAGGGGGTAGGCGTCCACCAGGGGCAGGAGGAAGTCCATGAGGGTTCCCGGGCGCTCCTCGGGGTCCTGGGCCAGGGCCTGGCGGAAGACCTTGGTCATGTCCCCGGACATGCCAGGGGGGAAGATCGGGGGTTCGGTGAGGATGTGGGTGATCACGGCGGCCACGTTGGTGCCCGGGTGGGGCAGTTGGCCGGTGAGCAGCTCGAAGGCGGTCACGGCGAAGGCGTACCGGTCCGAGGAGGGGGTCGGGTCGCCGCCCCGTAGGAGCTCGGGGGCGCTGTAGGCCGGGGAGCCCAGGAATTCGCCGGCGTTGGTGAGGCGGGGGGCCATGGTCTTGGCGATGCCGAAGTCCATGAGCTTGACCCGGCCGTCCTCGGCCACGAGGATGTTGTCCGGCTTTACGTCCCGGTGGACGATGGCGTGGCGGTGGGCGGCGCGCAGGGCCCGCATGGCCTGGATGAGGATCCCGAACTTGGTCTCCAGCTCGAGCGAATTGTCCCGGATGAACTTGCCCAGGCTGTTGCCCTCGACGTACTCCATGGCGATGAAGGGCCCGATGGCCGGCTCCTCCCCCACGTCGTAGACCGTCACGATGTTCGGGTGGTTCAGCTGGGCGGAGATCTCCGCCTCCCGCTTGAACCGTTCCAGGGCCTGGTCCCGCTCCTCGCCGGAAGCCCGGACCACCTTGAGGGCCAGCCGGCGCTTCAGGAGGGGGTCCTCGGCCAGGTAGACCACACCCATCGCGCCCTGCCCGATGGCGCGTCGCACCTGGTACCGGCCAATGCTCTTGGGTAGTTCCGCCATTTCCCGAATCCTGGTCCTCATGATAGCGGGTAAATGGGAATTATCGCTTTCTTTGGGAGCCGTGACGGTTGCCCGGGGGTTTTCCGGGGCCGGTCATGGCACTATTTCCTATGGCGATCTTCCCGGAGGGGTCTTTCCGGGCCGTTCGACCTGCGAAAATACCCATCTTGAGGAAGCCATGGCAGCCCTGATCGAAGCGATATCCGTCAAACGCAAAATGTTCTTCGAATTCGAGGACACGCCCTTCCATTGCCTGGACGCCGAGATCTCGACGCCCACCGCCCGGGGCGGCCAGACCCTGGTGCGCCTCAAGATGCGCAACCTGCTCACCCGGGCCGTCTTCGACAAGACCTTCAAGGCCGGTGACAAGTTCAAGGAACCGGACCTTCAGATGGTCCAGGCCTCCTACCTCTACTCCGACGGGGACGGCTCCCACTTCATGGACCAGGAGACCTTCGAGACCCTGACCCTGGACGAGGAGATGCGGGGCGACGCCCTGGACTTCCTGGTCGAGGGGGTCATCATCCAGATCCAGAAGTTCAACGGCAACCCCATCGGCCTCCAGCTCCCCACCCACGTGGAGCTCGCCGTCACCTACACCGAGCCCGGCGCCCGGGGGGACACGGCCAGCGGCAACGTCACCAAGCCCGCCAAGCTCGAGACCGGCATCGAGATCCGGGTCCCGCTCTTCATCAAGGAGGGCGAGAAGGTGAAGGTCGCCACCGAGACCCGGGAGTTCGCGGGGCGCGCCTGATGGTCCGCAAGTACCGCCTGGGCCAGAGCCGGGACGCCCACGACCTGGACAGCCCGGACGCCTATGCCCGCGAGGGCAAGGCCCAGAGCAAGCGGCGCCAGCAGTCCGCGGAGCGCCTGACCACCGAAGCCGAGTCCCACGACGCCGACAGCATGCTCCTCCTGCCCGACGCCTCCCCCTGGTCCCACCTGGAGGAGGCGACGCTGGTGTGCCGCCACAGCCAGATCGTGGACCTGGAGCTGGACGACCGTTCCTTCCTGCGGGCCACCCTCGCCGGGAAGCTGAAGGGGGTCAAGCTGGTGGTCGGCGACCGGGTGCGCTTCTCCAAAGTGCCCGTGGAGGCCACGGACCCGGACCTGCCCCAATCCCAGGTGGTGGCCGTCCTGCCCCGCAAGACCCTCCTCAAGCGGGGCGGCATCGACGACCGCGAGCCCTGGCAGCTCATCTGCGCCAACGCCGAGGAACTCTGGGTGTGCGCGGCCGTGGTGGACCCGCCCCTGCGCCCCGGGCTCCTGGAGCGGGCCCAGACCCTGGCCCTGGCCGCGGGGATGGGGTTCCGCATCATCGTCACCAAGCGGGACCGGGCCTCGGCCAAGGACCCGCTCCCCGAGCTGGACCCCCTGCGCGAACAGGGGTTGCCCATCCTGGAGACCAGCGCCGTGTCCGGCGCGGGCCTCACCGAGCTGGCCGACCTGCTCAAGGGCCGGTCCGTGGTCCTGGTGGGCCACAGCGGCGTGGGCAAGAGCACCCTCATCAACGCCCTGGTGCCCGGCCTGAACCGCCGCACCGGCGGCATGAGCCGCTACGGCACCGGCGGCCAGACCACCACCAGCGCCCTGTGGCTCCAGTGCCCCACCGGCGGCACGCTCATCGATACGCCGGGAATCCGGACGCTCAGCGTCCGCGGGTTCCCCCGCACCCTGCTGCCCACGATCTTCCCGGAATTCCCTTCGGACTGGATCGAGGACCCCATGGCCCTGGACCCCGAGGACGAGGACCTGGACCTGGACTTCCCCGAGCGGCTGCAGAGCCTCCAGCGGCTCTGGCAGGAGATGGACGAGCGCAATCCCAACCAGAACGTCCACCGCTGATCCGAGGAGGCCGACGTGCTCCCCGCCCTGATCCTTCCCGCCCTGCTCGCCGCGCAGGCGCCGCCGCCTCCCCCCGCGGTCACGACCCCCGCGGCACCCGCCGTCGATCCGGCCGTCGCGGAGCTGAACCAGCGCATCAAGGCCCTGGAAGCCGAGCAGAACTGGGCTGAGGTCATCCGCACCATCGAGGCCCTCGGCCCCGAGGAACGGGACGCAAGGCTCAAGGCGTGGACCTGGGCGCTCTCCAACACGGGGCAGCATGCCCGCGTCCTGGCGATCCTTGACGACCCGGCCCACCGGGAACGCGCCAAGGTGGACCCGCTTCCCCAGTTCAAGGCCCGGGCCCTGGTGGCCCTTGGGCGCCCCAAGGAAGGCATGGCCGTCTTCCTGGGAGCCTGCAAGCGGGGCAGCGTCTTCGCCGGCATCGAGGGCTCGAACCTTGCCATCGAGCAGGGGGATTGGAACGCGGTCCTGGAATTCTCGGACACCATCCTGGGCCTCAAGCCGGGAGACATCGTCTACCTTGCCAAGAAAGGCCAAGCCCTGGCGAACCTCCAGCGCTTCGCCGAAGGCGTCCCCACGCTGGAGGAGGCCGTGCGCAGGGCGCCCGTCCTCGGAGAATCCTGGGCCGACCTCGCATGCTGCTACAACGGACTCGGCCGCTTCGCCGAGGCCCACGCCGCCGCCTCCAGGTCGCTTGCCCTCCATCCCGGGACCCTGGCGGCCCTGTTCAACCGCGGCCGCGCCAGCATGGGCCTTCGGCACTTCAAGGAGGCCCGGGAGGACTACCAGGCGGTGCTCGCCCTCAATCCGGGCAACCCCGCGCTGGTGGCGTATCTCCAGAAGGAGATCAAGCTCGCAGACGATTCCCTGGGTCGCCCCTAGTCGCCGACCCTTCTGCACCACCCGGAGAATCCCGCGTGCTGATCATCCCGTGCCTCTTCCTGACCCTGTCTGCCCAGACACCCGCTCCACCCACCTCCCAGGAGATCCGGGACCTGGAGAAGCGTCTCGAAGGGCTGGTGGCCGCCAAGGACTGGGCCAGGGTGATCGAGCTCCTGGACGGGGCGAAGCCCGGCCTGAGGGAGAACCAGACGCCCATCCTGGTCCAGGCCCTCGTCAGGACGGGGAAGTTCGAACGGGTGATCGAGATCTGCGACACCCTGGCCCAGCGGCCGGGGCCCAACTCGCCCATTCCCGCGGCATACCTCGTGCAATGGAAGGGGCAGTCACTATCGGCCCTGGGGCGCCACGGCGAGGCCGCGGAATTCCTCCTGGCCGCAGGGCGCAAGGGGGACCGCATGGCCCTGCTCCTCGCCGGCAACGAGGCCGTGGAGGCCGCCAAATGGGACCTCATGCTGGAAGTGGCGGAACTCCAGCTGGCGAAAAGCCCCACCACGGGCGCCTACCTGGCCATGAAGGGGCAGGCCCTGGCCAAGCTGGGCCGGTTCGGCGAGGCCCAGGCCACCCTCAATGAGGCGGTGCACCTCACCCCGGCCAACGCCATGTGTTGGGCGGACCTGGCCTGCTGCTACAACGACGGGGCCCGCTACCCCGAGGCGCTGGAGGCGGCCTCCAAGGCGCTGGAGCTGGCACCCCGGCTCATGGAGGGGCTGTGCAACCGCGGCCGGGCCTTCATCGGCCTGAAGCGCTATGCGGAGGGCAGGAAAGACTTCCAGGTCGCCCTGGACCTGAACCCCGCCGATCCGGCCGTAGCGGCGAACCTCCGCCTCAATATCAAAATGGCTGACGACTATCTGGCCTATCAGAAGAAGAAGGCCCCCACCGCAAGGAAACGATGAGATCCGCACGGCTGTTCCTCCTCGCCGCC
>DBME01000010.1 GCA_002298155.1 Holophagaceae bacterium UBA706
AACCACCCCCCCGAGTTTCAGCCCCGAGCCGTTCAGCCCCCGAGCCGCTTCTCCAGGGACGCCCTTTCCGCCTTGAAGGCCGGTTCGTCCTTGGCCTCCTTCAACGTCGCGAGCGCATTTCCCGCCTGTCCCAGCCGGGCCTGGCAGGTGGCGCGCATGAGGGCCACCCAGCCGCGGTTGGCGGCGGTGGGGGTGGCCGGGNNGGTAGAGGGCCAGGGCACCCTTCCAGTCCCCCGCGCGGGCCTTGTGGTCGGCGGCCAGGAGCACCAGGGGCTCCCGGTCCCCGCCCTTCTCCGGGGCCTTGGCCAGCCACGCGTCGATGTCCCGGGCGCGGGCCTCGGCCTTCTCGTCGGACTCCAGGGGGCGGTTCAGGTAGAGCACCAGGGCATGGATGCGCTCGGGGCCGGGGGCGGCCTTGGCCAGGGAGGCGCGGGCGTCCTTCCATCGCCCCAGGGAAAGGGCGGCCTGGGCGCGCAAGAGGCTGTCCCGGGAACTCTCGCCCTTGGGGGGAAGCATGGCCAGGGTGCCCTGAGGGTCCGTGCCGGGGTGGGTGCCCTCCAGGGCGGCCCGGGTGAGGGTGGCCTGCTCCTTGGCCGGGGCCGTGCGCGCGATGGCCCTGGAGGCCTCGGCAAGGCCCTTCTGGGCCAGGGCGCGGGCCAGGTCCTGGCGCTGGGCGGGGGTGAGGCAGAGGATGGACTCGGCGTCCAGGATGGGCAGGAGCCGCAGGGGCTCCTTCTTCTCCAGGGCCTCGGTCACGAAGCTGCGCACGGCTTCCGCCCGCAGGTCGGATACGGGCTTGGCCTCGCCGGGCGTCGGATGGGCGGCCCGGAACTGGGCGGCGGTGTCGATGGCGGCCTGCCAGTGCTTCTCCTTGATGGCGATGCGCAGGTTGATCATCAACGCCTTGCGGGTGGCCTCCTCCTTGGGGTTGGTCTTCTTCACCCGGGCCAGGAGCGCCTGGGCGTCGGGATAGCCCTCGGCGTCCTTGGGGGGCAGGGAACCGTCGGAGAGGAGCGTGGCCAGGCCCATGCGGGCCTCGTCGGCCTCGGGGGAGCCGGGGTCGTCCTGGATGAGCTTCTGGAAGACCTTGGCCGCGTTCCGGGAATCGCCGGTGGTTCCCAGGAGCTTGCCCCAGGCCAGGTTCATGCGGGCCCGGTGGTCGCCCCGGGGGTAGAGCTTCTGGTAGTCGCCCAGCACGCCTTCGGCCTCGGCGCGCTTCTCGCTGGCGCAGAGGGCCTCCATGATGCCCACCAGGCCGCGTTCGGTGGGCTTGGCCGTGCCCAGGGGCTTCAGGGCGCGCACCGTGTCGATGCCCTCGGAAGCCCGGCCCTGGTCCGCCAGGCACCACAGGAGGAGCTCCTGGCAGCGGCGGATGGTCTCGGTGGGGATGTCGGAGGCCAGGGCCTTGTTGAGGCGGGATTCGGCCTCCTTGTGCCGGCCGTGGTCCAGGGCGGCCTGGGCCATCACTACCTGGGCTTCGGGCAGGTAGGTGGACTGGGGCCAGGTGGCCTCAAGCTTGTGGAAGGTGACGGCGGCCCGGGCCGTGTCGCCCATCTGGTCCTGGAGCATGCCCTGGGCGAAGAGGACGGTCTCCCGCTCCCGGGCGAGGCTGGATTTGAAGTGGTGGGCCTCCAGCTGGGTCAGGATGGCCCGCTGCTGCTTGGGGTCCTGGGAGGCCATGGCCTGGCGGGCCAGGGCTTCCACCTGCTCGTCCGTCAGCCTGCCTTTGGCGCCACGCTCTTCGGCCTGCCCCGTCCCCGTGGAAAGGGCCACCACCAGGCAGGCGGCAGCGAGGGGTCTCACGGCTTCCACCCGGCCAGGAGGGCCTTGCGGGCCGTGTCGAAGGTTTCGCCGTCCAGGATTCCCCGGGCACGGAGGTCCTTGAGGACCTGCAGCTGGCTGGCCTCGGGGCTGCGCGGGGGGTCCATGCGCTGGGCCAGCATCTCCATGCGGCCCTGGATAGCCTCGAGGCGGCCGATGCGGTCCTCCAGCTCGGCCACGCGGGCCTTGAGGTGGTCCCGCTCGGAAATGAGGTGGGTCCGTTCGACGATGCGCCGCAGGGTCTGGCGGAAGGCTTCCAGCTGGAGGGGCTTGTTGACAAGGCCGTAGGCGCCGCGGTCCATGGCCTCGGTGGCCTCCCGGACGGTGCCGTAGCCGCTGAGCACCAGGACGGTGCAGCCGGCGTTGCGGGCCAGGGCCGCGCGCAGGACGTCCATGCCGGTCTTGCCGGGCATGACCAGGTCGGTGAGCACCAGGTCGTGGGCGGGCTGGGCCGAGGCGATTATGGCGTCGGCCTCTTCGCCCGAGGAGGCGGTGGTCACCTGGAACCCCTCGGTGGTCAGCAGTTCCTGCAGGGTCTCCAGGAGGACGAGGTCATCGTCCACCAGGAGGAGGCGTTGGGGGGGGGCATGAGGCGGGATGATGGGAGGGGGCACGGCGGTTCACCAGGATTCACTAGTTGTTTCGGTAGGAAACACGGTACACCCAAGTATTGATTTCCAGGCCGCGGCGGGACTCAGGCGGCGCCCTTGATGCGGTAGATGTAGGCAAGTACTTGGGCCACGGCCTGATAGAGCTCGGGCGGAATGGGCCGGTCCAGGTCGACGTTGTGATAGATGGCACGGGCCAGGGGGGGATTCTCCACGATGGGCACCCCGGCCTCCTTGGCCCGTTCCCGGATCTTCAGGGCCAGGTGGTCGACGCCCTTGGCCACCAGGATGGGGGCCGCGGTGAAGGGGTCATAGCGCAGAGCCACGGCGAAGTGGGTGGGGTTGGTGATGACCACCGAGGCCTTGGGGACCTGGGTGAGGATGCGGCGCATGGCGGCGGCGAGCATCATGGACTTCTGCTTGCCCTTGATCTCGGGGTTCCCCTCGGCGTCCTTGGCCTCGTCCTTGACCTCCTGCTTGGTCATCCTGATTCCCTTCTCGAACTGGTGGCGCTGGTACATGAAGTCGGCGCCAGCCAGGGCGATCATCACCAGCATGATGTCCCGGTACAGCAGGAAAAGGGTGTCCTTGAAGTAGGCGAGCGCCTGCCCCATGGGGGCCTTCATGGTGGCCAGGATCATGGGGATCCGGGGCGCCACCACCGCGTATGCGACCCAGATGACCACCACGAACTTCAGGATGCTCTTGACCAGGTTGACGGCGGAATTGGGCGAGAAGAGCTTGCGGAAGCCGGCGGCGGGGTTGATCTTGCTGAACTTCGGAATCAGCAGGTTCATCTGGAGCTTGAAGCCGTGCTGGGCGAGCTGGTTGGCCAGGGCCAGCAAGAAGTTGGCGGCCAGGTAGGGCCCCAGGATGCGGGCGACGATGGCGATGAGGTCCACGGCCAGGGCGTGGAGGTTGCCGTCCGTGATCGTGCCGGGGTTGGCGGTCCTGCGGAGCAGGTACGACATCATCGTGGTGAGGCCGGCCATGGTGCTCGCTCCCAGGGCCATGAACAGGAAGAAGTTCGCCCACAGCATGATGGTCGCGTCCAGGTCCTGGACCCGCAGGATCGAGCCTTCCTTGCGGGCCTTCTCCCTGCGTTTGGGTGTGGCCTTCTCGGTTCTTGAGGGATCAGCCACGGCTCACCAGCAGCCGGAGGGCTTCCCGGGGCGCCGCCTCGAGGAGAGGCCCGATCCAGGACGAGAACTCCCGCAGGATTACGCCCACGATGATCATCCCGACGGCGATCTTCAGGGGGAAGGTGAGGGTGATCAGGTGGAGCTGGGGCATGAACTTGCCGGAGATGCCCGCGACGAGGTCGATGAGGAACAGCATGAAGAGCACGGGGAAGGCCAGCTGGAAGCCCCGCACGAGGATCTGTCCCATCTGCATGACCACCAGCTGCGGGTTCACGGAGATGGCCTGCCCCATGGGGAGGATGCGGTAGCTCTCCACCAGGGCCCGGATCATCTGGTGGTGGAGGCCGGAAACCAGGATGAGCACCATGACCAGCTGGGACAGGAGGGAGCCCACGATGGCCGCGGGCCGCGCGCTGACCGGGTCCAGCACCTGCACGAAGGAGTAGCCGATCTGCGTGTCCATGAGCTGGCCGGCGAAGGTAACCATGTCCACGATCCAGCTCACCGCGAGGCCCATGAGGATGCCGGCGGCCAGCTCCGTGACCATCACCGCGGTGAGGTCCCACATGGTCTCCAGGGGCACCGTGGGCGTACCGGCCAGGGGCGCGATGATGAAGGAGAGGAGCACCACCAGGGCCACCCGCACCTGCAGGGGCACGCGGGCCTGGCCGAAGCCGGGCATGGTGGCCAGAAGCCCCGTGAGGCGCACGAGGGTGAGCATGAAGACGAGGATCTTGACCTGGGAGAAGGCCCAAAAGGCGGGGTTCCCCAGGGTCGCTGGCATCAGTTGAGGGCCTTCACCACCAGGTTGAAGTCCGTGAACATTCGGGTGGTGAATTGGATCATGAGGCGCATCATCCAGGGGAAGCACAGCACCACGGTGGCCATGACGGCCACGACCTTGGGCACGAAGGCCACGGTCTGGTCCTGGAGGCTGGTGACCACCTGGAAGATGGAGATGGAGAGGCCCACGACCATGGACACGATGAGCGCGGGACCGGCGATGTAGAGGGCCGTCCTGAGGGCTTCCTTGGCGATGTCGACGATGACGAGTTCGTTCATGGTTCGGATTCCTTTCCCGTCAACCGGTGAAGCCGCGCACGAGGGAGCCCACGATGAGGTACCACCCGTCCACCATCACGAAGAGCAGGATCTTGAAGGGCAGGGAGATGACCACGGGCGGGAGCATCATCATGCCCATGCTCAGGAGGATCGAGGCCACCACCATGTCCACGATCAGGAAGGGCAGGAAGATCATGAAGCCGATCTCGAAGGCGGTCTTGAGTTCGGAGATGAGGAAGGCGGGCATGAGCACTTCCATGGGCACGTCGGCCTTGGTCTGGGGCGTGGGGGCCTTGGCGATGCTCAGGAACAGCGAGATGTCCTTCTTGCGCGTGTGCTTGAGCATGAAGACCTTGAGGGGCGCGGCGGCCTTGTCCATGGCCTGGTCCACCGTGAGCTCGTTGCGGTTCAGGGGCTGGAGCACGGTCTGGTTAATCTCGCGCCCCACCGGGGCCATGATGAAGAAGGAGAGCACCAGGGCGAGGCTGATGAGCACCTGGTTGGAGGGCGTGGAGGAGGTGCCCATGCTCTGGCGCATGAAGCCCAGGACGATGATGATCCGGATGAAGCAGGTGGTGGTCATGAGGATCGTGGGCGCCAGGGTGAGAACCGTGAGGAGCAGCACGGCCTGGAGGGTGGCGCTCAGGGCGGGGCCCTGCGGGGTCTTGCCGAAGTCCACGGTCACCGTGGGCAGGCTCGCGGGGGCCTGCTGGGCGTGGAGGGCGGCGCCGGCCAGGAGGAACAGGATCAGGAACGGCAGGAAGCGTCTCATGGCCGCCCTCCGCGCATCATGGCCTCCACGTCCTTGACCGCCATGGGCGTGGCGATGTCGGAGTGGCGCTCGAGGGCCTCGGCGAAGTTCCCGGGGCCGCCGGCCTCGACGCTGTCCAGGCGGGCGATAAGGTTGACGCCCTGGGGCCCGAGGGCGATGAGGAACTTCTCGTCGTCGGCCCGGAGGATGGACACGAAGCGGCGGTCCCCCAGGGCCAGCGTCTCCTCCACGATCAGGCGGGTGCCCCCGCTGCCCGGCAGCCGTTTGGCGCCCCAGCGCCGGAAGGCCCAGAGGCCTCCGCCCGCCAGGCCCAGCACCAGGATCATGGAACCCAGGGCCCGCCATCCGGAAGGAGCCGGATCGGACCCCGCCTGCGTCGGTTTACCGTCATCGGGGACGTAGCGCTCCTTCAGGGCCTGCTCGGAGGGGCCGGGAGGGGGCGCCTGGGCCGGGGCGGCGAAGCCCGCGGCCAGGATGATTCCGCACAGGATGAGGCTTTTGATCGACACGACGGACTCCCGACACTACGGGGGTCACGTGCGACGGTCGTGCCAACCCGGTTCGGCGGCGGGGGGAAAGGGTGGTGTACCGGATTTTCGCCCTGACCCACCGTTGGGGTTGGTGCCAAGGCACGTCCTCGTCCGCTACGCTCCCTGCGGGCGAGGCTTACCATCTCCCCCGGCCGTGGGCGATGGACCGAGGGAGAGGTCCATG
>DBME01000446.1 GCA_002298155.1 Holophagaceae bacterium UBA706
TGGATGAAGCGTTGGAGGAAAGCCTGCTCGGCGGGCGGCGGCGGAGCCTCGACGACGGTTTCGAGATGGGCGTCACCCGGGAGGAGGGGCGCAGCGCGGAGGCTCTCCTGGCGGCGGAAGGAGAGGGCGACGTTGAGGGCGATGCGGTACATCCAGGTGCTGAACTTGCACCGGCCGTCGAAGCGTGGATGGGCGCGCCAGAGCTGCACGAGCATGTCCTGCACGAGGTCCTGGCGGTCCTCCGGCGTCCAGGAGTAGGCGTTGGCGACCTTATGGAGGATCCCCTGGTGGGTGTCGAGCAGGGCCAAAAACGAGTCGTGATCGGCGGATGTCATGGGCTCCTCAATAAGCCCCCGGAGGGCGCCTTCCCCCTATTATTCGCGGCGGCGGGGACAAAATCACACCGTGAGAAAAGTCTCGTCCGCGTGAATCACAGGATAGGTGCATCCCGCACCCTCCAGGAGATCCCGTGCGCCAACCGATTGCCTCCTTTCTACTCCCCACCCTCCTGCTTTGCCTTCCACCTCGACTCATGGCCCAGGCGCCCAGTCTGGACACCATCCTGGCCAAGCACCTCGAGGCCCGCGGCGGCCTTGCCCGCATCAAGGCCCTCCGCTCCCTTCATTCGGAGGGGACGCTCCAGCTGGGGCCGATGGTCCTCCAACTCCGCATCGACAATCCCCGAGGCGCCTTCCGCAGTGAGACCCGCTTCCAGGGCCTCACCAAGGTCGAGGCCTTCGACGGCACCGAGGGCTGGATCGATGATCCCTTCACGGAGCCGGGCAGGGGCCCCCACGCCATGAGCCCCGCGCAGCTGCGGCAGATGGCCCTGCAGATGGACTTCGACGGCCCCCTGGTGGAGCCCGAAGCGAAGGGACATCGGGTGAGCTTCCTTGGCACGGCACGCGTAGGAGGAGTCGAGGCCTACGTGCTGCGGGTCCAGCTCGCGGGTGGCGGGGAGCTCCGCTCCTACCTCGACACGGCGACCTTCATGGAGGTGAAGGCGGAGAACGAGGCCGTGGCCCAGGGGAAGACCGTGATCGTGGAAACCCTGCTCGGTGACTACCGGCCCGTGAAAGGCGTGCTTTTGCCCTTCTGCCTGGAGATCCGACCCAAGGGGCAGGTCGAGGGGATGGCCATCCGCTTCGCCCATGTGGACGCGGACACCCCCATGGATGAGGCCCGCTTCCGGAAGCCGCGCTGATCAGCGCGTGCCAGACGGCCGGGGTAGTCAGCCCCTCCGTTCCAGGCCGGCTAAACTCCAACGCCGTGGCTGTGAAAGCGTAAGGCCCCCGTTAGGGGGCCTGAACGTTTACTTCATGGTTTCTGTTAAGAATACGCCCTATTTCCAAGGGAATAGCCACGCTCCTTTGCAAACCACAGGTCCAATTCGTCGCACCGGTTGAAGAATATGTAAAAGGCGCCGATCGCACCCAGCAAGGCGAATATGCCCAGGGTCGAAGCCACCTCACCGAACTCCACCCATGCCTCCATCTGGGCAAAGGGCATGGTTTCGAACGGATTGCCCAGGATTATGAAGAGGGTTCCCAGGAGGCCCAGCGTGATTCCCGCGACGTGCCAGGGGCGGGCGAAGGCGCGATACATTTTCGCTCGCCCTGCCTCAAGGCGTCCGAGGAAGGCCGGATCGTTGAGGACGCCGTTGTCATGCATGGTGCGGAGCCTGGTGCAGAAGGAATCGAAGTGCTGGCTGCGCACCTGGGAACGGAATAACCGAGTAAGCATCTTCATGGGAACCTCCCTAGCCTTGCGGTACCGGCGCCGGCCATCCGCCGCCCAGGGCCTTGAACAGGGCAATCAGGTCCTGGACCACCGCCTGGTCGCTTTGCACCAGGTTGTCCTGGGCCAGATAGACCGTGCGCTCAGCGTCCAGCACATTGATGAAACTGGTCAGCCCACTGTCGTACTGCTGGCGCGCCACCTCCAGCGCCCGGGTGCTGGAGGCCACGGCCGCGCGGAGGGGCACGTTGCGGGCCTGCTCCTTGGCGTAGGAAACCAGCGAGTTCTCCACGTCCTCGAAGCCCGCGAGCACGGCCTTGTCGTAGGCGGCCAGGGCCTGTTCGCGGCGTGCGTCCTGAACCCGGACATTGGCGCGAATCCGCCCCGCATCGAAGATCGGCCAGTGGAAGGCGGGACCCCAGGACCAGGTCGTGCTGGCGGGCGTAAAGAGGCTCCCGCTGCGGGAGCTCTCCCAGCCGAAGCTGCCGGTGAGGGAGAGCCTGGGATAGAAATCGGCCATGGCGACGCCGACCCGGGCGGAAGCCTCCGCCAGGCGGCGTTCCGCCACCCGGATGTCGGGCCTCCGGCGCACCAGGTCCGCGGGAAGGCCCGCCGGCACCTCCGCGGGGGAGATGGGAATGGGGGCCACCTCCGCAAGCTCCTGGCCCAGGGAGCCCGGAGCCTGGCCCAGCAGCACCTCCAGATGGTGGAGGGCCCGCTGAAGCGCCGCCTCCAGGGCGGGAACCTGGCTTTCGGTCTGTGCCAGCACGGTGGCGGCCTGCTCCGCCTCGAGGCTGCTGGTGAAGCCTTGCTGGTAGCGGGAACGGGCCAGGGCGACGATGTCCCGCTGGGCCAGGAGGTTCTCATGGGCGATGACCAGGCGCCTTTGGTAGCCGCGGGCGGCGGCGTAATTGCTGGCCACCTCCGCCACCAGACTCGCCTGGGCGTCAGCCAAGCCATACCCCGCCGCCGCCAGGGCGGCGTCGGCAGCCTCCCGTCCCCGGCGCTTCCCCCCGAAGATGTCCAGCTCCCAGCTCGCATCGAACCCGGCCTGGTACACGTCGCTGGTCATGGCGGTCCCGGGAGGGAGCATGTCGCCCAGGAGGGGCTGGTTGGCGCTCTGGCGCTCCCGGCCGGCGTTTCCCCGCGCGTCCAGGGAGGGGCCCAGGGCCGAGCCCGCAACGCCCCGGAGTGCGCGGGCTTCCCGCAAGCGCGCCTGGGCTTGGCGGAGATCCAGGTTGGCCAGGAGGGCCCGGTCCACGAGGGACACCAGCTCCGGGTCCTTGAAGGTCGTCCACCACTGGGCGAGGTCGGCATTGCGGCTGGTTTCACCGCCTGCCAAGGGCTCGCTCCATTGGTGCGGGGCCTGGCGTTCGGGAGGCTGGTAGGTGGGACCGACCTTGCATCCAGAAAGGAGACCGGCGGCCGCGAGGGCCAGAAGGGGCAGGTGGGTTCGCATGGGAATCATCTCCACGGTTCGGTTCGTCAGTGACCCATCACCGGCTGGGCATCGCTGCGCACCCGGCGGAGCAGCAGGACCACGGCGATGACGAGGGCACAGGCGACGGTCAGGATCCGGAACACGTCCAGGTAGGACAGCATCGTCGCCTGGACCTGGATCTGGTTGTAGAAGCCGGACAGGCTCCTGGACGTGAGCCCCCCGGTTGCGTGCAGGTGGTGCATGAGAGGCAGGTTCGCCCGGGTGGCCGTGGCTGCGAGATACGCCTGATGCACCTGGGCGCGGCGCACCAGCAGGGTGGTGGCGACGGCGATTCCGATGCTGCCTCCCAGGTTGCGCATGAGGTTCATCATGGCGCTGGCCTGGTTGCTCTTCCCGGGGGGAAGATTGCTGTAGGCGATCGTGTTGAGCGGGATGAAGAAAAGCGGCAACCCCAGACACTGGATCAGCCGGGCCCAGAGCAGGTGGTGGAAGGCGATCTGGGCGGTGAAACCCGACATCATCACCAGGGACAGGGCCAGAACCGACAGGCCGGCCGCCATGAGGTACTTGGGCTGAACCTTCCGCACCAGGGTCCCGGCAACGGGCATCATGAGCATCAGCATCAGGCCGCCCGGCATCAGCACCAGGCCCGCCTGGGTTGCGTCGTAGCCCAGGAGCTGCTGGGCCAGGAGCGGCACCAGGACGGTTGTGGAATTGAGGATGAACCCGACGACGAACTGCAGGCCCATGGAGGTCGCCAGGCTGCCGTTGCGCAGCAGGCGGAGGTCCACCACGGGATCTTTCGCGACGGTCGTCTCCCAGACCACCAGGCCGACGATGCCCACCAGCGTGAGCAGGAAGAAGGCGACGATGGTGGGCGAGCCGAACCAGTCGGACTCCTGGCCTTTGTCCAGGAACACCTGCAGGGCCCCGAAGGCGAGCACCACGAAGGCGAAGCCCATGGCATCAACCCGGAAGGGCTTCTTCTTCGCCACGTCCTTGGGCGGATCCTGGATGAGCCTCTGGGTGAGCAGGAGGGACGCCAGCCCCACCGGCACGTTCATGAAGAAGATCCAGCGCCAGGAGAAGTTGTCGGTGATCCATCCGCCCAGGGTGGGGCCGATGGCGGGGGCGACAACCACCGCGACGCCATACACCGCGAAGGCCATCCCGAAGTACTTGCCGGGGAAGGTGTCGGCCAGCATGCTCTGTTCGCTGGGGGCCAACCCCCCGCCGCCGGCGCCCTGGAGGACCCGGCACAGGAGCAGGACGCCCAGGGAGGGGGCGATGCCGCACAGGAAGGAGCTGACCGTGAAGAGGGCCACGCAGATCATGTAGAAGCGCTTCCGGCCCAGGGTGTTGGATAGCCAGCCGCTGATGGGGATGATGATGGCGTTGGCGGCCAGGTAGCTGGTGAGCACCCAGGTAGCCTGACTCTGGCTGGCGCCCAGGCTTCCGCCGATGTGTCCCAGGGCCACGTTGGCGATGCTGGTGTCCAGCACCTCCATGAAGGTGGCCAGGGAAATCACCACGGCGACAAGCCACGGGTTGACGCCGGGCTTTGCGGCGCTGTTGGGGGTTCTCTCGAAGGACATGGTTCGACCGTTCTCCGGGGCAGGGCGTCAGGAACGCACGCGCACCTTGGGCTCGACGGACATGCCCGGCGCCAGCTGGCCCAGCTTGTCGTTGTCGAGGAGGATCTTGACGGGGACGCGCTGGACGACCTTGACGAAGTTGCCGGTGGCGTTCTCGGTGGGGATCACGCTGAAGCGCGAACCGGTGCCGGATTGGATGGAGTCCACCTTGCCGGTGAGGGTGAGGTTGGGGAAGGCGTCCACGCTCACCTCCACGGGCTGGCCCGGGGCCATGTGCTTGAGCTGGGTCTCCTTGAAATTGGCCACCACCCACACCCGGGCCGGAACGATCTGGAAGAGCGGGTTGGCGGGGGTGACGTAGGCGCCCACATCCACCGCTTTACCCGTGACGCGCCCATCGGCGGGAGCCAGGATGCGGCAATGATCCAGGTTCACCTGGGCCTTGCGGGTGTCGGCCTGGGCCTTCTGGTAGTCGCCCTCGGCCGCGGTGACGTTGGCCCGGGCCTGGGTCACCTGGGCCTGGGCCGAGCGGACCTGGGCCTGGGCCCGCTCCAGGGCGGCGAAGGAGGTCTTGCGGGCCGAGATGGCGGAGTCCAGGTCCTTCTGGGAACGGGCCCGGGCATCCACGGCCTGCAGCCTGCGCAGTTCGGTCTCGGCGTTCTCGAAGGTGGCCTGGAAGGAATGGAGGCTGGCCTGGGCTTCCAGCACGGCGCTTTCGGCCGCCGCCACACCGGCCTCCGCCTGGGCCCGCTTGCCCTTGGACGCCGCTTCGGCGCCCTGGGCCTGGCTCAGAGCCACCTGGAAATCGGTGGGATCCAGTTCCACCAGGAGGTCGCCCTTGTGGACCATCTGGTTGTCGTCGACGTGGACCACGGCTGTCTGCGCCGATACCTGGGGGCTGATGCCGATGATCTGGCCATCGATGAAGGCGTCGTCCGTGGATTCGAAAGGCGCTACCTGGCGAAGGTAGTAGGCGCCTCCCAGGGAACCCGCCACCAGCACGCCCGCGGCGAGGATGGGCATCCATCGGCGGCGGCGGGGGGCGACGTCGGCCACGGGCGTTTCCGTGGCGGCAAGGGCGAGGGCTCCGTCCGTTTGAAGCAGGGCCGGTCCGGAAGTCGAGGTGGAGGATGAAGTCATGGTGGACCTCGCAGAAAGGATGCCAAGGGCTGGGCAGCCTCTCGGCGGCCGTCCAACCCGAAGACGTATGCGGTTGCTGGCGATGGAACCGGGAGCGCTATTCGCTCCGATAGGCGGGGAGCCCCTCCTGGACCTTCTGCAGGAGGGAGACCAGGGTTTCCCGTTCCTCCGGCGCCAGGGTGGACATGAGCTGCTCGATCCCCCGGAATTTCCGCGGGAGATACGTATTGACCAGTTCCAGGCCGGCGGCGGTGATGGTGATCAGGCGGGTGCGGCGGTCTTCCGGTGATTCGATCCGCTTGACCAGCCCATCCTGCTCCAGGCTGTCCACGAGGCCGGTGATGCTGCCCTTGGTGACGGACATCAGGTCGGCCAGCTGGGAATGGGACAGGGGCTCCGGCTGGTTCTCCAGGAGGAGCACCAGCGTCATGATCCGCCCCTCGCCCAGGCCGTGGCAGGACAGCTTGGCGTTGGCGATCTCCCGGATATCGTCCGAGACGCTCATGAGAAGCAGGTAGGCCTCCAGGCTGCACCGGTCCAGCGTCGGAGCTCCCAGTCTTTCGACTAAGCGTTGAATACGCTCATACTTGGGAGATCGGAATTGCGATGCTGGACACGGGGTCAAGGGAGTCTCCTTGGTTGAGACCTGGATAGTATGGTTCCGAATCGTATTCCCGTCAACAGTCTGGACCCAAAAAGATGTTGGGCCATGTGAGGGTAAAGGCAAGGTCAGACGGGAGAGCTTTTAGACGGATCGTTTTCGGTTCCAATCGCGCCGACGCCAGGGGCTGGGGTCGTCTCTTAACTTAGCAGTTCCCGAGTTGTGGACGAACCGGGTGCGGCCAGCATTCCCGGTTCAAGGCTCCATGAACGCCCTGGGACAGGGCGGACCTCCCAGCAGGGCCCTTGGGCCCTGCCTGGAAGTCTGCCCCATCGCCTTCGCCGAGCATTCTTCAGGACACCGCGGCGCCACCATCCACCAGCATCTCTTCACCGGTCATGAAGGAGCTGTCCTTGGATGCCAGGAAGAGGGCGGCGCCGGCCACCTCCTCGTCGGTGCCCATGCGCTTCATGGGCACCTGCTGGGAGACGCTTGCCTGGAAGGCGGCCAGGTCCTCCGCGCTCAGGCCCAGCTTGTCGTGGATGGGCGTCACGATGGGGCCTGGCGCCAAGCTGTTCACCCGGATTCCCAGCGGCGCCAATTCCACGGCCAGGGCCCGCGCCAGACCCGCAAGGCCGGCCTTGGACGCGGAATAGACGCTGGCACCGGGGAAGCCCTTCCGGTCCACCACGCTGGTGGTGAAGACCACCGACGCCCCCTTCCCGAGCAGGGGCAGGGCCTTCTGGGTCAGGAAGAAGGGGCCCTTGAGGTTCACGTCCATGATCCGGTCCCAGTGGGGCTCGCTGGCTTCCCCCAGGGGCCGGAACTCGCCGACCCCGGCGTTGATGAAGAGAATGTCCAGCCGCCCGGCTTCCGCCTTGAGCTGGCCGATGATGCGGTCCAGGTCCGCCAGGTTGGCGCTGTCCGCCTCGAGGATGGAAACCTCAGGGGGCAGGCTTTTCCGGGCTTGGCCGAGGGTCACGGGATTGCGCCCCGTCACATAGACCCGGGCACCTTCCTGATGGAACAGACGGGCGGATGCCAGGCCGATGCCCGTGGTGCCGCCGGTAATGAGTGCGATCTTGCCGTCGAGCTTGCCCATGGTGGGGACTCCTTTGGTGGAACGTTCGTTCCATAATGAAGTAAAAAAATTATCCGAGGACCGAGAGGGTTACCCGGACGATGCCCTCCAGATCCGCGCGGCTGGCGCCAGCACGGGCGGTGACCTGGAGGCCATGAAGACTGTTCTGCAGGTAGTGGGCCAGGGCGGCAGGGTCATGGGCGGGGCCCAGTTCACCGTCGGCCTGGGCCCGGCGCAGGCGTTTCTCGAAGAGATCGAAGACATGCTTCAGGTTGTCGCTGACGCAGGTCTGGGTCGCGGGGTCCTCGTTGGCCCGCTCCAGGGCGGCATGGGCCATGAGGCAGGGCTGGCCGTTCGGAGACAGCAACCTGTCCAGCGACAGGCTGAAGATGGCGGCCAGGGCCTTCCTCAACGGAAGGGGGCCATCCAGCAGGTCGGAAAAGGGCCGCGAAACGGCATGGCGGTACCGTTCGAGACTGGCCAGGTAGAGGGCCTGCTTATCACCGAAGGTGTCGTAGAGGCTTTGGCGGTTGATGCCGAGGTGGTCGACCAAATCCTGGATGGAGGTTGCTTCAAAGCCCTTGGCCTGGAAAAGCTCCATGGCCCTTTGCAGGGTCGCGTCCTCGTCGAATGCCTTGCAGCGTGCCATGGGGAGAGTTTAGGGTTTTGGACCGATCAGTCAAGTAAGTAATCTGTCGTTGAAGGGCGCCTGGAGGTTCTGACCCACAACATGGCCAAGGGTTAACATCGGTTTATTCCATGTGGCATCCAGAATTAATCAGCTATTTCACGCACGAGGCGGATTATGGATGTATGTTTGCTTTAGAAGTTGGTGCATCGATGGGGACAGAAACTCGGCGGAGCAAGCGCGATCTCAACCAGCAAGGACTTATCGGGAGCCTGTCGAGGGCCTTGGTGGTTGCCAACAAGGAGCTTGCTGTCCAAGGGGTGGAGAAGGGCAAGCGGGCCAAGGAATTGATCCTGGCCAACAAGGAACTTGTCTTTCAGGGCGCGGAGAAGGACAGGCGCGCGGATGAACTGATCCTCGCCAACAAGGAATTAGCCTTCCAGGGGGTCGAGAAGGGCAAACGCGCGGACGAGTTGGTCATCGCCAACAAGGAGCTCGCCTTCCAGGGCATCGAGAAGGGCAAGCGCGCCGACGAATTGGTCATCGCCAACAAGGAACTGGCTTACCAGAAAATCGAGAAGGGCAAGCGCGCCCATGAACTGGTCACGGCCACCAAGGAACTCGCCCACGAGAAGGAACTCTCCGCGGTCCAGGCCCAGCTTCAGCAAAGCCAGAAGATGGAAAGTCTGGGCGTACTGGCGGGGGGCGTGGCACACGACATGAACAACGTGCTCGCGGCCATCCTCGGGCTGGCCTCGGCCTTCGTGGAAATCCAGCCGGCTGGCACGCCTGCCCATGGCGCCTTCGACACGATCTTCAAGGCCGCCAAGCGGGGCGGGGTGCTGGTGAAGAGCCTGCTGGCCTTCGCCCGCCAGACGCTTCCCACGGAACAGGAACTTGACCTGAACCAGGTCCTCCAGGACGACATGCGGATCCTGGAGCACACCACCCTGGCCAGGATCAACCTGGAGCTCGACCTTGCCGACGATCTGCACCTGATCCTCGGCGATGCCAGCGCCCTGACCCACGCCTTCATGAACCTGTGCGTCAACGCCGTGGACGCCATGCCCGAGCATGGGACGCTCACGCTCCGGACCCGGAACGCCGACCCGGACTGGGTCGAGGTCCTGGTGGAGGACAACGGCCATGGAATGCCGCCGGACGTCCTGGCCAAGGCGGTTGATCCCTTCTTTACGACCAAAGGCGTGGGCAAGGGGACGGGGCTCGGACTTTCCATGGTGTACACCACCGTGAGGGCGCACCACGGGCAGCTGAACATCAAGAGCGAGATGGGCCGCGGGACAACCGTGACGATGCGGTTCCCCGCCCGGGGTTCCCAGGGGGTTCCGCACCCGGACGCCGGGGCGGCGCCGCTGGCGAAAGGTGAGGCCGTGCCCATCCCCGTGTATTCCGCCAAGGATGCCCTTACCGTTCTGGTGGTGGACGACGACGAGATGATCCGCGCCTCCATGCAGACGATCCTGGACCACCTGGGCCACACCATCATCCTCGCCCGCAGCGGCGAAGAGGCCCTGGCCAAGCTCGAAGCGAAGTTCACCCCCGACGTGGTCATCCTGGACATGAACATGCCCGGCCTGGGGGGCTTCAAGACCCTCCCGCGCCTTCGCACCCTGCTCCCCAAGGTACCCATCATCCTGGCCACGGGCCGGGTGGACCAGACGGCCGTGGACCTGGCCGGCGCCTACACCGACGTCACCCTGTTGCCCAAGCCCTTCACGATGGATGAGCTGAAAGCTTTCCTGGTGAAGGCCAAGAACCACTGAA
>DBME01000139.1:0-3035 GCA_002298155.1 Holophagaceae bacterium UBA706
CGCGCCCGAACCCGCCCCGGTGCGCACCTCCCCCAAGGCCGCCGAGGAGGTCCATCCGAAGTACCACCTGGTGAAGAAGGGCGAAACCCTCTTCGCCATCGCCACGCGCTACGGCCTGGATATCAAGGCCCTGAAGAAGTGGAACAAGATCAAGGGTAACCGTATCCAGAACGGCCAGCGGCTGCGCCTGGGGCCGTGAATTTTCACTTGCCATTCCGTCCATCCGGTGGCAAGATTATTACTTCCCCCGGGGCTATAGCTCAGCTGGGAGNNGATCCCGCTTAGCTCCACCAAAACATGAGGCCACCATCCCGGTGGCCTCTTTTTCGTTAGAAGCCCAGATGCTCGCCAGCCTCAATCACGCCTTCCTAAGCTTCGGCCCCCACGAAGTGCTCAAGGACGTCACCTGGGCCATCCAGGAGGACGAGTGCTGGGGCGTCATCGGACGCAACGGCGCCGGCAAGAGCACGGTGTTCAAGGTCCTGCTGGGCGAGCTGGAACTGGACGGCGGCACGGTCGTTCGTCCCACCGCTGAACGCGGAATCCGCGTGGGGCACTACGCCCAGGACCTGGTGCCCGTCACCGGCGGCAGCGTGCTGGAGGAGACCCTGGCGGCCTTCGGCGACGTGGAGGCGCTGCAGCACGAGATGCACGAGCTCGAGCACCGCATGGCCGAGCCGGGCGTGGACCTGGACGCGGTCATGGAGCGCTACCAGAAGGTGCAGGAGCACTTCGAGCGCCTCGATGGGTTCACCATCCGCTCCCGCGCGGAGAGCATCCTCTTCGCGCTGGGCTTCGCGGTGGACATGCTCGACAAGAGCGTGATGGAGCTCTCCGGCGGCCAGAAGAGCCGCGTGATGCTCGCCAAGGCCATCCTCCAGGGCCAGGACCTGCTGCTGCTGGACGAGCCCACCAACCACCTGGACCTGCCGTCGCTGCGCTGGCTGGAGGGCTTCCTCAACGACACCTCGGCCACCGTGGCCGTCATCAGCCACGACCGCTACTTCCTCGACCGCATCGCCACCAGCATCCTCGAGATCGAGCTGGGGCGCTCCCGCGCCTACGAAGGGAACTACACCGAGTTCATCGAGAAGAAGGAACAGGAGCTGGAGATCGCCGAGCGCCACTACGAGCGCCAGCAGGAGTACATCAAGCGGCAGGAGGACTACATCCGCCGCAACATCGCGGGCCAGGACACCAAGCAGGCCCGGGGCCGCCGCACGCACCTGGGCAAGCTCCAGCGCCTGGAGAAGCCCCTCAAGGACCGCCGGCGCATCAAGTTCTCCTTCCCCGAGACCCAGCGCAGCGGCGACACCGCCCTGGTGCTCGACAACGCCGGCGTGGGCTGGGACGGCACGCCGCTGTTCGCGCCGCTGGACCACTTCCAGATCAAGCGCGGCCAGAAACTCGCCATCGTGGGCCTGAACGGCACCGGCAAGTCCACCCTGCTCAAGGCCATCGCCGGCGAGATCGAATTCCTCAGCGGCGGCTCGCGCCTGGGCAGCCAGGTGAAGATGGGCTACTTCGATCAGCACCACAAGAACCTGGACCCCCGCAACACGGTCTACCAGCAGATCCAGGCCGTGGTGCCCATGGCGCCCAAGCAGGACGTGCTGGGCTTCCTGGCCAAGTTCCAGTTCCGCGGCGACGACGTGGACAAGCCCGTCACGGTGCTCTCGGGCGGCGAACGCGCGCGGCTCTCCGTGGCCACGCTCATCCGCGAAGGCGTCAACCTGCTGCTGCTGGACGAGCCCACCAACCACATGGACATCCACTCCATGGAAGCCATGGAGGACACGATCCTCAGCTTCACCGGCGCCGTGGTGGTGGTCACCCACGACCGCTACCTCCTGGGGCGCGTGGCCGACAGCATCCTGCGCATCCACGAGAACCGCACCGAATTCCGCGAGGGCGGCTACGAGGACAACCAGGCCTGGGTCGACCTGGACATCGGCCAGGACCCCGAGGAGCCCGAGGTGGAGGAGGAGAAGCCCAAGCGCAAGGCCGAGGCCCGCCCCGCCCAGCCCAAGCCCGCCCCCAAGCCCCAGCCCATCGACCGGGAGAAGCAGAAGACCGTCCGCCGCTGGGAACGCAAGGTGCAGGAGGCGGAAACCAAGGTGGGTGAACTGGAGAACCGCCTGGCCGACATCGCCCGGGAGCTGGCCGAGGCCGACCCCTCCGACTGGGGGGTCTTCGGGGCCAAGCTCGACGCCCAGAAGGCGCTGGAGACCGAACTCGCCTACGCCATGACCGCGTGGGAGGAAGCCCAGACCGCGCTGGAGGAAGCGCAGAAGTAGCCGTTATACTGCCCTATCCAACGTATGGAGGTTTCAGGGTGAGTGTCTTCTTCCGCTACGGCGCCATGAACGCCGGCAAGAGCATCCAGGTGCTAACGGTCCGGTACAACTATCTGGAGCGCCACCAGAGCGTCTTCCTCTACAAGCCCAGCGTGGACACGCGGGAGGGTGCCAACCTCATCCGCGCCCGCATCGGCCTGGAAGCCCCCGTGGACGCCATGATCAAGCCCGACACGGACGTGGAGGAGCTCCACGCCCGCATGGTGGCGGCCCAGGGCGTGCCCAACTGCATCCTCATCGACGAGGCCCAGTTCCTCACCCGGGACCAGGTGCGGCAGTTCTGCGACCTCTCGGACCGCACCGGCATCCCGGTCATGGCCTTCGGCCTGCGTTCGGACTTCCGGGGCGAGCTGTTCCCGGGCTCCGCCGCGCTCCTGGCCCTCGCCGACCGCATCGAGGAACTCAAGACCATCTGCTGGTGCGGCAAGAAGGCCACCATGAACGCCCGGGTCGTGAACGGCCAGGTGGTCATGGAAGGTCCCCAGGTGCTCATCGGCGGCAACGAGAGCTACACCGCCCTGTGCCGCAAGCACTGGAAGGAAGGCAAGAGCGCCCCTCCATTACCGGCGTAATGGAATAGGCCCCGGCGGTTTGGGCCTTCCGTCCCGGTCGTGTATTCCCTGCCGGGGGCTGTAGGCCGGGTCGGCTCAGTTCCTGTGATTTGGGGCGACCCACCGC
>DBME01000139.1:3070-3247 GCA_002298155.1 Holophagaceae bacterium UBA706
CCGGGTCCTCCGGTTGCCGTAGCTCGGCCTCGGGGCAAGCGATGTTGGAAGTGGGGCGCTTGAGTTACCTCGTCTGGGAAGAGCTGGGGTAAGCAGATGGTCTTCGACCTGCGCGGTTCATACCCGTTCCAGACCAATGCCCCTCCTAACCCGGGCTACGGCAACCGGAGGACCCGG
>DBME01000139.1:3286-12296 GCA_002298155.1 Holophagaceae bacterium UBA706
TCCTCAGGGACCGATCCCGCCCGGACCTCAGCCCCCGGCAGGAAATCCTGGAAGTGGACGAGAGCCCTAAATGGCCGGAGCCTCCGCCAACCCTGGGTGGACCTCAGAACCGGTAGCGGCCCTGCAGCGCCAGGATGTCCACCTTGTTGTGGTAGGTGCCGGAGAGGTTGCCCCGGAAGAAGTCGGGGCTTCCCGGGGTGGCCCTGAGGTCCAGCTTGGCGTTCTGGGCGAAGAGGTGGCTGTAGGCCATGTCCACGGAGAAGGCGGCGGTGAAGGCGTAGCCGAAGCCCGCGGAGACCCAGGTACGCTGGGCGTCGGGGATGCGGGGGGTGCGGAAGGTGTCGGAGGTGGGCGTCTGGTCCAGGGCCACGCCGGTGCGCAGGGTCCAGGACGGGGCGGGCTTCCAGGTGGCGCCGAGGGCCATGAACCAGGTGTCCTTCCAGTTCTCGGCCGTGATGGAATCGGCCTGGCCGGTGTCGAAAGTGATGCGGATGTCCTGGAAGCGGTTCCAGAAGGTGCGCGCGCACTCGGCCTGGAGGGTGACGGCCGGGGTCACGTCCCAGGCGGCGCCCAGGGAGGCCGTGGCGGGCTGGTTGGCCATGGGGGTGGCGCCGCCGTCCTTGAAGGCGGTGGCCAGGGCCGCGGGCACGCCCTCGTAGTGGATGTCGCCCTTGAGGTGGTAGTCGATGTGGGAGTGGTAGGCCGCGCCCAGGCGCACGCTCGCGGTGGGCTCGAAGAGCACCCCCAGCTTGTAGCCCACGCCCCAGCGCTTGCCGCGCACCGTGGCCAGGCCGTCGGCGCCGCCGGGGATCGCGCCCGGCACGTGGTAGGCGGCGGCGATGGTGCCGAAGTCCACCGCGTTGCTGAGCTCGGCGTCCACGTGCCGGCCCACCACCGCCAGGCCCGCGGACCACGCGGGGGTGATGCGNNGGCGCCAGCTCGACGATGGTCATGGTGGACTTCAGGGCATGGTAGCGGCCGATCCACTGGCCCTCGTAGTCGCTGGTGAGGCCGAAGGGGCTGTTCAGGGACAGGCCGAGCTTGAGGTCCGGGCTCAGGCTCCACATGGCGCAGAGCATGGGGAGGGTGGCGCCCTTGCCAGCGTCGCCGGGGGAGGCGCTGCCGGAGATGGCCGAACCGCCCAGGGACGCCGCGCGGGTGGCCACACCGTCCTCGAGCTTCGCGGAGGGCTGGATGCGGCTGAAGCCGGCGACGATCTCGTTGCCGGAGAAGCGGGTGAGGGTGGCCACGTTGAAGAACATCCCGCCGATGTCGGAGCCGCCCGCGCTGATGCCGGCGTAGGAGTTGCCCTGGGCGCTGGGGCTCTGTTCCCGGAGCTGGAACCCGGATGCCTCCGCCCGGGGGGCCATGGCGGTGGCCAGGAGAAGGAGGAGCGTCGCGGATTTCCGGGGGGGGAAGGAGAGGGATGTCATTAGAGCCTCATTTCTTTGCCAAACAACCAGAATAGCAAGCGTGCGGCTGGGGCCAAGCAGGGATTCGTCAGGGGCAGTCCGGGTTTAGCCGGGACCCAGGGCATTCAGATCTTTATCCCATTCATCCAATTCATCCTGATTGATCCCCGTCACGGCAGGGGCAGGGATGGGTCGGCATGCGAATTTCACGAATGGTTCTACCCATTTCAGGGCTGGCCCTGCTGAAACGGGGATGTGAACGCCGATGGAAAAGGATGGAAGGGATGAAAAGAGGGTGACCCTGCTGGGGCTAGCAGAGGCTCCGGTACAGGTCTTCCACCTTGGTTCTCGCCCAGGGGGTGCGACGCAGGAACTTGAGGCTGGAGGCCACGCTGGGGTCCACGTTGAAGCACCGGATATCGATGAGGCGGCCCAGGTCCTCCCAGCCCAGGTGGTCCACGAGGCGGGTCACCATCATTTCGAGGGTGACGCCGTGGAGGGGATCGGTGGCGCGGGTGTCGACCATGGGCGGAGGCTCGGGGGGCGGAAAAGGCCGCCTTGACCATTGGAACATGGTCTAACCTCATTTCATGTCATGGACCCCGAGCCTCCGGACGGGCGTGGACCTCACCACGCTGCCCCTCGACCCCCAGCAGGGGTTCCTCCTTTCGAGGCTGGACGGCTACAGCGACGCGGAGACGCTGGCCAGCGTCACCGGCTTCCCCGTGGAACGGGTGGAGGCCATGCTGCGCGAGCTGGTGGCCCTGGGGGCCGTGGAGGGCGGGGAAGGGGCGCCGGCCCCCGCTGGACCTCCACCCGCGGAACCGGAGGCGGCGGCGGAGGAGGACGAGGATCCGGCCCGCGCCTATACGCACCGGCAGCTGTACGAGACCCGGCTCCATGCGCTGCCCGTGGATCGGCGGGCGGCCATGGCCTCCGCCGCCCAGGATCCCGAACTGGGCGCCCTGTGCTTCGACGCCATGCCCCAGGTCATCGCGGCCCTCCTGGAGAATCCCCGCTTCTCGGCGGTCCATGCGCGGCTCGTGGCCGGGAACCACCGGACCTCCATGGGCCTCGAAGCCCTGGCGGGCCGGGCGGCCTTCGCGGCGGACGACGGCGTGCGCCGGGCCCTGCTGCGCAATCCCGTGCTGCCGCCGGGCCTCTACCGGCGGCTGTGGTCGGGCCAGCGCCNNGCGCCTCCTGGCCCAGTTCCAGGTGGCCACGAGCCACGAGTGCCCCGAGCAGACTGGGTCCATGGCCCGGGAGGTGCTGCGGGCCTCCTTCCTGCAGCGCACCGGGGAGGAACGGGTGGAGCTGATCCTCGTGACCGAGGGGCGGTGCCTGGCGGCCCTGGCGGGCCTCACCATCGACGGCCAGACCACGGCCCTGCTGTGCCGGCGCTCCTACACCTCCGTGCTGCTCATCCAGAACATCGCGCGCTGGGGGGCGGCCCCACCCCAGCTCATCGCCCACCTGCGGCGCCAGGACGCGGTGCGCCGGAACGCCACCCTCCGCCTGATGCTGGAGCGCCACCCCAACGCCAGCTGATTGATCCCGGGCCCCGCGTGGGCCATGCTGGTAGACGGAGCGCATATGAGCCTTCTTCTGGCCGTCGACGTCGGCAACACCAACATCGTCCTGGGGATCTTCGACATGTCCCAGGGGGACGGCGCGCCCCTCCTGCATTCCTGGCGCCTGGCCACGAGCCGGGAGCGCACCGTGGACGAGTACGGCCTGTCCAGCCTTGCCCTCCTGCGCCACGAGCAGATCGACCCCGCGTCGATCCACCATGTGGTCATCTCCAGCGTCGTGCCCCCCCTGCACCCGGTGCTGGACGCCTGGCTCCGCGTCTATTTCAAGGCCGAGCCCCTGTGGATCGAGCCCGGCATCAAGACGGGCCTGAAGGTCCTCCTGGACAACCCCGCCGAGCTCGGCGCAGACCGCATCGTCAACGCCGTGGCGGGCCTGGAGGCCTACGGGGCGCCGCTGATCGCCGTGGACTTCGGCACCGCCACCACCTTCGACGTGGTGAACGACCGGAGGGAGTACCTGGGCGGCATCATCTGCCCCGGCCTGAAGATCAGCGCCGAGGCCCTCTTCCAGCGCGCCTCGCGCCTGCCCCGGGTGGAGATCGCCGAACCGGAGCGCCTGGTGGGCAAGAGCACCATCCAGGCCATGCAGTCGGGCCTCTTCTACGGCTACGTGGGCCAGGTGGACGGCATCCTCGAGCGCCTCCTGGCGGAATTCCCCGGTTCCCGGGTGGTGGCCACGGGCGGCCTGGCCAAGGTCATCGCCCCCTCCAGCCGCTTCATCCAGGACGTGGCCCCCGACCTTACCCTCGAGGGCCTGCGCATCCTCTGGCTCAAGAACCGCAAGACGCCCCCATGCCCCTCCCGCTGATCCGCCTGGGGGCCGTGGATTCCACCCAGGCCTTCCTGGAGCGCCATCCGGAACTGGGGTTCTGCGGGGTCCTGGCCGGCGAGCAGCTCGCGGGGCGGGGCCGGGGGGACAACACCTGGGTCAGCCGCCCCGGCGCGGGCCTCTGGCTTTCGGCGTCCATCCCCGTGCCGGCGGTGCTGCCGGGCCTGGTGCTGCAGCGGGCCATGGCGGTCGTGGCCGAGGTCCTGGAGCCCTGCGGTGCCCGGCTGGGCCTCAAGTGGCCCAACGACCTGGTGGCCTGGAAAGAGGGCCGCCTGGTGAAGGTGGGCGGCATCATCGGGCAGTCCAAGGGGGACCGCACCCTCCTGGGCCTGGGGGTCAACCTCACCCGGGCCCCGGAGATCCCCGGCCGGGCGATCCCCCCGGCCTGTCTGGCGGAACTGGCCACCGGCCCGGTTCCCGACCCGGCGGTTCTGGCGCGGGAGCTCCTGGACGCCTGGGAGGACCTGGCCATCACCCGGGTGCCGCCCTTCTTCTGGCCGGGCCCCGGGGACCCCGTCACCTGGGAGGAGGGCCAGGGCCGGTGCGTGGACTGGCTGGAGGACGGACGGCTCCGGGTGGAGCTGGAGGGGGCGATCCGGGATCTCACCGCGGGCGACCTGGCCTGACACCCCGGAATTTCCAAGGAAACCTGTTCAGGTAAACCATCATTTGTGATTTCATGGAATCACCCAGCAAAGTGAATCTTTCTTGAAAGAGGGTCCCATGTCGGAATGGTGGAATGTCCTGGCTTCCGTGGTCCGGGTCAATGCCTGGGCACAGTACCTCACGCTGATCTTCCTCGTGCTCTCCGCAGCCACGACCGTGCTCTCCCTGAGCACGACGCGGCGCATCGCGGTGCTCAAGGACGAGGCCACGAAGGAGGTGCTGGAGCAGAAGGAGGCGAAGAGCGAGGCCGCCCTCATCAACCTCAAGCCCCTGGTGGCCGCCAATCCCCCCGAACCCAAGCGCGTGGCCGAAGAGGCCAAGCCCAAGGCCGACGAGACCGACAAGAGCCACGACCGCCATCTCACCGCCGATCAGAAGCAGAAGCTGACCTCCCTGCTGGCCAGCCGCCCCAAGGGCGCCGTGAACGTCGCCCACATGGCCAACGACCCCGAGTCGGAAGCCTTCGCGAAGGAGATCCTCGGGGCCCTCGTGGCCTCCGGGTGGAAGGCCGCCTCCGTGGGCGCCACGGGCGAGTTCCCGGGGTCCAAGGGGCTGCACTTCCAGATCAAGAGCATCCAGGAAGAGCCTGAGAACGCGAAGTACATCATCCACACGTTCATCGAGCTGGGGATGAAGCCCAATACCGAGCTGAACAAGTCGCTGCCGGACTTCACGCTGCGGCTGGTGGTGGGGCACCGGTAGTTAGACACTCCCCTTTTCCAGCACGGTCTTCAACCGCGCATACCCGCTCTTGCTGACCGGCAGCCTAGTCCCGTCCGCCAGCACAGCCACCCAGCTTTCCGAGGGGGTCTGTTCCAGACGGTTCAGGCGGTCCAGCTGGATGATGAAGCTGCGGTGGATGCGCAGGAAGCGGTTGGGGTCCAGGCGGGTCTCCAGGCTGGAGATGGTCTGCTGCTTGAGGTGGCTCTTCTCGGGGGTCTTGAGGAGGACGTAGTCGTCCTGGGCCTGCACGTAGTCGAGCTTGGCCAGGGGGATGAGGGTGACCTTGGTGCCGTCCTTCACCACGAGGCGGTCCAGGGGCCAGTCGCTGCGGGCGGCGTCGGAAAGTTCGGCGGGCTGGGGGCCCGAGGGCGAACCCTGGTCGCAGCGGGCCTTGGCGCGCACCAGGGCCTCCTCGAAGCGCTCGGCGTTGAAGGGCTTGAGGAGGTAATCCACGGCGTGGACCTCGAAGGCCTTGAGGGCGTGCTGGTCGTAGGCCGTGATGAAGACCACCGTGGGCTGCGGGTCCAGCAGCTCCAGCACCTCGAAGCCCGTGAGCTTGGGCATCTGGATGTCCAGGAACAGGAGGTCCGGCTTGAACTCACCGGCGGCCTTGACGGCCTCGAAACCGTTGGCGCAGGAGGCCACCACCTGGATCTCGGGGTGGGCGCCCAGGTGCTCCTGGACGATGGCGCGGGCCAGGTCCTCGTCGTCCACGATGATGGCGGTGTAGGTCTTGTCGCTCATGGTTTCGCCTCGCTGTTCTGTGCCGGAAAGACCATCTGGACCCGGTGGACGCCGTCGACGACGCCCGCCTCGAACTTCATGCGGTCCCCGAACCGCATCTGGAGCCGGCTGCGCACCTGGCGCAGGCCCAGGCCCAGGCCGTGGACCACGGGGGTGTCCTCGTCGACCGGGTTCTCCACCCGGATCTCCAGGGCGTGCCCTTCGCGGCGCGCCGCCACGCGCACCACGCCGCCCTCGGTGAGGCCGGCGATGCCGTGCTTGATGGCGTTCTCCACCAGGGGCTGGAGGAGGAGGGCGGGGATCTCCTCACCCGCGGCGGCGGGGTCGATCTCCCAGGCCACCTGCAGGCGGCTGCCGAAGCGGATCTGCTCGATGGAGAGGTAGGCCTTGAGGAGCTCCACCTCCTCGGCCAGGGAGACCAGGCGCTTCTCGCCCAGGCGCAGGCTGCCCCGGAGGAAGTCCGAGAGGAGGATGCACATGGTGCGGGCCTTGGCCGGGTCGATGGTGGTGAGGGCGCTGATGGAATTGAGGCTGTTGAAGAGGAAGTGGGGGTTGAGCTGGGCGCGCAGGGCCCTCAGCTCGGCGTCCTGGGCCAGGATGCGGAACTCCGCCTCCCGCGCCTCGGCGCCTTTCCCGCGCTCCACGGCGTCCAGCAGGTAGTGGAGGGTGAGGGTGGCCAGGTAGAGGATGATCCCCATGCCCATGAGGGTGGGCAGGGCCGCGTGGGCCCGGGAGAAGAGCCCCGGGAAGAAGGAGGTGTGCCCCAGGATCCAGGCCAGGAGCAGCGCCGACCAGGCCCACAGGGTGGACATGATCACGGCCGCGATGATCCAGGCCAGCCAGTGGCTGGTGAAGCGGGCCGAGCTCAGGGGCAGGGCCCGGCACAGGTACCAGGAGGAGAGGAAGAGGAAGGCCCCGCCCACGCACATGGGCACCGCCAGGACCAGCGCCTCCAGGAGCCCCCAGTGCTGGGTGAGCGCCACGAAGACCAGGAGCGCGCCGATGGGGACCCACCCCAGGAGGTAGGTCCCCATGCGCGCTCGACTGCTCAGGATCGGATTCACGTCAGTTCATCACGGTCAGGCCGCCGAACATTACCATGCCCGTCACGACCAGATGGATCCGGGGAGCGCCGCCCTCGATGGCGGGCACGTGGAAGGTCTTGTCCTCGAAGGCGCCCATGATGGCGGAGCCCTTCATGGTGACGGCCCAGTTCTGGGGGATCTTGATCTCGCCGCCGCCGAAGAGCACGAACACGTCCACCCGCACCTGGTCGCGCTCCACCGTGGCCTGGCGCAGGTCCAGGTCGAAGCCCCCGAAGATGGCCGTGAGCTCGCCGCCCTTGAAGTCCTGCTGGGACACCCGGCGCTTGCTGCCGCCGAAGATGGCCGTGGTGGAGATGAAGTTGTCGTGGGCCGCCAGTTCGGGGGGGACGCCGCGGTTCTTGTGGAGGGCCTTGGTCACCAGGAAGACGCCCAGGGCCACGATGAAGAAGGGCCCCACCGCGTCGACCACGCTGGCCCGGCCGAAGTTGACCACCAGGAGGAAGGCGCCGGCCAGGATGAACACATAGCCGGAGAGGCCCTTTTCGCTGCGGTTGGCGCTGAGCTTGCCCACGCCCAGGATGATCAGGATCACGGGCCAGAGGCGGAAGAAGAAGCCGTTGGGGATGAAGTCGAGGTTGTCCAGGGCCAGGAGGATCCCGAAGACGATGACGGCGATCCCGACCCACAGACGCGTCGTGTAGGGGTTCCGGGCGGGGGGATCGAAGGGGGTTTGCATGGATCGCTCCATAAGAGCCTATCAGATGATCAGGAACGGCCGCTCTTCTGGGGACTGGCGACCGGCATCAGGGCGATGAGGGAAGGGGTGAGCAGCGCGGTGAACCACCAGAACGCCAGGGGGCACCACTCGCACAACCCTCGCAGGAATTCCATCGAACCGACCTCCTGCACCCAGGCTACGGGCGTCCAGCCGGATCGGGAGGGGCCATTCGGCGAACGGCGGACAGGAATCGGTGAATAGCCTCAATCCCAGTCCACGCGGCCCCCGCGGCTCCGTTCCAGCCACAGGGCCTCCAGGGCCGCCTCCCTCCCCCCGTCGGGGGTGCGGGGCAGCCGGAAGCGCAGGACGGCCTCGGAGCCCTCGAAGTCCTGGCCCAGGATCTCCGCCTCGGGGAAGGCCCCCAGCACCGAGAAGGGCAGGTGGGCCTGGTCCTGGCGCACGGCGATGGACCCCTGTCGCCAGGACCGCACGGTTTCCAGGAGGCCCTGCTCCCGGGCCAGGGCCACGGCCCCCTGCACCCCTTCGGTGTAGGCCCGCACCAGACCCCCGGTGCCCAGCTTGGTGCCCCCGAACCACCGGATGCACACGGCCAGGACGTCCACGAGGCCGTCGCCCTCCAGCACGCGCAGCATGGGGGGGCCGGCGGTGCCCGAGGGCTCCCCGTCGTCGTCGGCGCCCTGGGCGCCGCCCTGTTCCCGCCAGGCCGTGCAGTGGTGGTTGGCGTCGAAGTCCCGCTTGCGCAGCCGGGCCAGGATGGCCTCCCGTTCCGCGGCGTCCGCGGCCGGGTGCAGCTCGGTCAGGAAGACCGAGGCCTTCTCGCGGAACCGGTGGGCGCACGGGGCGGTGAGACGCTGCATACCTTCCAGCATGCCAAAAAAAAGCTCCCGTCGCCGGGAGCTCTTTTCGGGGCTTGAGGTTTCTACCGGGTGCCCAGGTCCTTGAGGATCTTGGGATCGGGGTCGTCCTGCGCCAGGATCGTGTGGCAAGTGTCGCAGTCGCCGGCGATGGTCTTGCCTTCCTTGGACGTGTGCAGGCCGTCGTGGCAGCGGAAGCAGCCGCCTTCCTGGTGGCCGATGTGGTTGGGGTGGGTGCCCCAGGTCAGCTTCATCTCGGGGGAGACGTTGCGGAGGTAGGCGTCCTTGATGGCTTCCGCGGCGGCTTCCAGGGCGGGGCGCTTGTCCCGGTATACGGCGGGGTAGTTGGCCTGGTAGAACGCGATGACGGCCTTGGGGATCGCCACGGCGGCCTCGGCCTGGTCC
>DBME01000344.1 GCA_002298155.1 Holophagaceae bacterium UBA706
GCGCAGCGAGCAGGGGCTGGGCGAGGTGGGTCGGCGCGCGGTCCTGGGCCCGCGGTGATGCGAAGCCCAACCCCCTGGCAGCTTTCCTGTGTATCTCTGCGCCTCCGTGGAACTCTGTGTTTGATCAGTTCGCCGAATGCACCACCCTGCAGAGGATCAGCCCCCATCTTGGATCTCACCCCCCCCCCGTACGCACCATCGCCACCGTCCGCGGGGCGGAACGGCGGCAATGGGGTAGTACAGGCCGTTGGAGCCGCAGGCTTGGAAGCCCTTTGCTACTTGAGCGCTTCGACGCCGCCGAAGGCCCGGGAGGGGCTCAGTTCCTCCAGGATCCCGGCATCCCCTTCCTGCAGCCGGTCCGTGGCCAGGCGCGCCACCAGGGCGCCCACACCGGGGCCGAGCATGTAGCCCTGGCCGCACATGCCGATGGCGTCGATGTAGCCTTCCAGGTTCTGGGAACGGCCCACGAGGGGCGCGCCGTCGGGGGTCATGGGATAGAGCCCGCGCCAGGTGCGCCGCACCTTGAGGTTGGACAGCTTGGGCATGAGGTCCACCATGCGCCGTGCGATCATGGGCAGGTAGGCGCTGGTCTCCCGGCGGTCCGAGCCGACGATGGGCGGATTGGGGGTGATGCAGAAGACCACCTGCCCCGGCTTGTGCTGGTAGAAGTAGAAGTTCGCCGAACCCGGCGCCGGGCGGATGTCCACCACCATGGGATCCAGGAACGGCGCCACCGCCTCGGTAATGCCGGCTTCATGGCAGTCGGGCACCACGGGAGCGTCCAGACCACCGGCCTGGGCCACGGCCCGGGCCCAGGCGCCGGCGGCGTTCACCACGCAGCCCGTGGCGTAACCGCCCTTGTCCGTGCGCACACCCACCACCTTGCCCTTGCGGCGCATGATGCTGGTGACGCGCTCGTTGAAACGGCATTCCACACCCAGTTCCAGCGCCCGGCGATGGAAGCCCAGGCAGCTGCGCATGGGCGAGGCCGAACCGTCCTCGGGCGAGAAGGTGCCGCCCAGGAGGCCCTCGGTGCGCAGGCCCGGGGAGATGTCCAGCAGCTCGGCGCGGTCCTTCCAGTCGATGTTCAGGCCCGCGGCCTTCTGCACCACCAGGAGGTTCTTGAGGAGGCGCTCCTCCTCGGGCCGGTAGGCCACGAAGGCGTAGCCGCCCCGGGCCCACTCGATGTCGAAGCCGTGCTCGTCCTTCCAGCCCGAGAAGGTGCGCAGGCTGTCCAGGCAGAGCTTGATCTTGGCGGGAGAGGAATGGGTGGCGCGGATGCCGCCGATGGCGGCCTTGTTGCTGCCCTGGCCCGGGGAGGAGAACTGGTCGAGCACCAGCACCTTCATGCCCATTTCGGCCAGATACATGGCGGCGGGCATGCCCACGCTGCCCGCGCCGATGACGATGACGTCGAAGACGGCCGTGCTCATCACAGACCTCCCTGGAAGGCGCTCACCGCGTGGGAGGCGACCGCGTCCTGCACGGGACCTTCGCCCGTGACCACCCCTGCGAAGGCGCCCAGGGGCACCTCCATGAAGACCGGCCGCTGCGTGAGCTCCGTGATCTCCGCGTCCTTGACGCCCTCCTCCCGGAAGATGCGCCGGATGAGGCTGGGGCAGGTCTTGCCGCCGCAGGAGCCCATGCCCGAGCGGGTGGCGGCCTTGAGTTCGTTCATGTCGCGCACGCCCTGGCGCACCAGGGCGCGGATCTCGCCGGCGGTGACCCGCTCGCAGCGGCAGACGATCTCGTCGTCCGCGAGGCGCTCGACGCGGTCGGCCATGGGCTCGGAAACCCAGGGCTGCTGCACCCGGATGCCGGCGATCTGCTTGGCGATGTCGTGGGGGGCCCGCACCTTCACCAGCACGGCGTGGTCGGCGAACTTGGGCGACCGCACCCGCACCACCGGGACGTTGCCCAGCACGCGGCCCAGGGTGTCCAGCACCGTCACCGAATCGCCGATCTTGATGGTGGATTCGGGGAACTCGTAGGGGATGGAGACCAGCACCCCGTTGCCCCCGCGCCGGTAGTCCAGGAGCGTGATGGCCAGGCCGGGGCAGACGGCCACGCACTGCTCGCAGGCGATGCAGTCCTTCTCGTTGAAGGTGGGCACGCCCAGGATGTCGTTGCCCTCGATCATGATGGAACCCTGCGGGCAGATGCTGGTGCAGGGGTTGCAGGGGATCTCCTGGCTGCAGTGGAAGACGGGGAACACGCCCTTCTCGTCCTCGGGGATCTCCTCGGTGATCGTGGCGCCGGGGCGGGACTTGAGCACCTCGGCGGTGCGGTGCCATTCCATGGGCACGTCGCCCGCGTCCCGGCCCAGGAACTTGCAGATCTCCAGGCCCTTGATCTTGCCGGTGAACATGGCGGCGGAGGCCTCGGCGATCTCCTCGGCGTCGCCCGCGGCGTACACCGGCAGGCCGAACTCCTTGGCCTTGAGGTAGAACTCGTTCACCGGCTCCAGGCCCACTGCCACCAGCACGGTGTCGCACTTGAAGGTCTGCTCCGAGCCCGGGACCACCTTCCAGGAGGCGTCCAGTTTGGCGACCGTGACGGACTCCACCTCGCCGTGGCCGTTGGCCGAGACGACGGTGTGGCTCGTGTGGATGGGCACGCCCATGCGCACCAGCTTGTCCTTGTGGACCTTGTAGCCGCCGCACTCGGGCAGCGCCTCGCACAGGCCCACCACCTCGATACCCGCCTGGAGGGCGTGGTAGGCGGCGATGAGGCCGACGTTGCCGCCGCCGATGACGAAGAGCCGGTCCGAGGGCTTGACCATGTCCCGGTTCACCAGCGTCTGGAAGGCGCCGGCGCCGTAGACGCCGGGGAGCGTGTTGCCCTTGAACACCAGGGATTTCTCCCGGGCGCCGGTGGCCACCAGGAGCACCTGGGGCTGCACCAGGACGTAGTGGCCCTCGCGCAGGATGCCCACCTTGCGGTCGGAGAACACCGCCAGGGCGTTGCTGCCGGTCCAGATGCGCACGTTCTCGAACTTGCGGACTTCCTTCTCGAGCTTGTGGCCGATGTCCATGCCCCGCGTGCCGGCGTGGCAGGCGTCGATGGACCCGAAGAACTTGTGGGTCTGGAGCACCAGCTTGCCGCCCAGGTCGGCCTTGTCGTCCACCAGCACGACGCCCACGCCGGCCTTGCCCAGCTCCACGGCCGCGGACAGGCCCGCGGGGCCGCCGCCCAGGATGAGGCACTCCACGTTGAGGGTCTCGATGTCGCGGAAGCGGAGGTCCTCCTCGCCCAGGTCCGGCAGGGCGGGCTTGCCGTCCAGGGACTTCACCGCCATCCCTTCCTTCACGGGCACCATGCAGGACTTCACCGGCAGCCCGTCGGCGATGACCGAGCACTGGGCGCACTGGCCGTTGGCGCAGTAGATGCCCATGGGGGCGCCGTCCTTGTGGTGGTGGCCGAAGGTGCGCACCCCGTTGGCGAAGAGTGCCGAAGCGATGGTCTCCCCCGCCCGGGCCGAGAGGGTCCTGCCCTGCCAGGTGAAGGCCACGGCAGGCTCGGGGGGGATGGGAAGGATCGGGTGGGCCTTGATACGGTAGTCCGACATTCCAGAACTCCTATCGTTCGCGCTCGCTCCATTCAACCACCCCCGCCCGGGGGCCAGGGGGCGCTCCGGGGGGACTTGTGACCACGGTCGCAGGGCTGTGACGGATTCTCAGGAACGGGCCGGGCGCGGGGATCGTATCCTGGTGGCATGAGCGCGACCCGCCGCGAGAAGGACACCCTGGGAGAGCTGGACGTTCCGGCCGGTGCACGGCATGGCATCCACACCGCCCGGGCCCTGGAGAACTTCAACCTCCTGGGCCGCCCCGTCCACCCCGCCCTCCTGAGGGCCTTCGGCGCCGTGAAGCTGGCCGCCCTGCGCACCAACCGGCGCCTGGGATTCCTCCCCGACGCCCCCGCCGCCGACGCCATGGAGCGCGCCTGCCGGGAGCTCATGGAGGGCGCGCTGGACGCCGACCTGCCCGTGGACGCCCTCCAGGGCGGCGCCGGCACCTCCACCAACATGAACGTCAACGAGGTCCTGGCCAACCGGGCCCTGGAGCTCATGGGCCTGGACCGGGGCGACTACGCCCGCGTCTCCCCCCTTGAGCATCTCAACCTCCACCAGAGCACCAACGACACGTTCCCCACCGCCCTGCGGGTGGCGGCCATCGGCGGCCTGCGGGAGCTGGAACGCCAGGTCCTCGCCCTCCAGGAGGCCTTCCAGGCCCAGGAGAAGGCCCTGGCCCACGTGGTGAAGGTGGGCCGCACGGAACTGCAGGACGCCGTCCTCACCACCCTGGGCCGCTCCATGGGCGCCTACGCCGAGGCCCTGAACCGCGACCGCTGGCGCCTGGCCAAGGCCGAGGAGCGCCTGCGCGTGGTGAACCTGGGCGGCACGGCCATCGGCACGGGGCTCGCGGCCCCCACGGACTACATCTTCCGGGTGGTGGAGGAGCTGCGCGACCTCACCGGCCTGGGGCTGGCGCGGGCCGAGAACCTCGTGGAGGCCACCCAGAACGTGGACGTCCTCGTGGAGGTCTCCGGGCTGCTCAAGGCCCTGGCCACCTCCCTGGTGAAGATCTCCACCGACCTGCGCACCCTCTCCAGCGGCCCCGAGGCGGGCCTGGGCGAGCTGCGGCTCCCCCCGCGCCAGGCGGGCAGTTCCATCATGCCCGGCAANNGTTGCAGTCAAGCTCTCCAAGATCAGCAATGACCTGCGCCTGCTCTCCTCGGGCCCTCAAGCAGGAGTGGCAGACATCAAGCTGCCGGCGCGCCAGGCCGGCTCATCCATCATGCCCGGCAAGGTGAATCCCGTGATTCCCGAAGCCGCCACCCAGGCCGCGATCCTCGCCATGGCCCACGATCACGCCCTGTCCATGGCCGCGGCCATGGGCTCCCTGGAGCTCAACCCCTTCATGCCCCTCATCGCCCACAGCCTGCTGGAGAGCCTTGACCTGCTGGCCCGCGCCTGCTGGATCCTCCGGGCCCACTGCGTGGAAGGGCTCACGGCCGACGAGGCCCGGTGCCGGTCCCAGGTGGAGAACGGCACGGCCGCCGTCACGGCCCTCATCCCCCTCCTGGGCTACGACCGCGCCTGCGAACTGGCCGCCAAGGCCCGGGGCGGGAGCCTCAAGGAAGCCGGCATCGCAGGCGGGTATTTCACGGCCGCCCAGTTCGAGGAACTCACCAGCCCCGAGGCGGTGGGCCGGCTCGGTTGGAGGAAGGCACGCTCATGAATGCTTTGCAACCCGCACCCCGTTCGCTACGGCTCCACATCGGTCTGTTCGGTCGCCGTAATGTCGGAAAGTCCTCCCTCCTGAACGCCTTCACGCGCCAGCAGGTGAGCATCGTCTCCGACGTCAAGGGCACCACCACCGACCCCGTCGAGAAACCCATGGAACTCCTGCCCCTGGGGCCGGTGCTCTTCGTGGACACGGCGGGGGTGGACGACGAGGGGGCCCTGGGCGAGCTGCGCATGGCCCGCACCCGCGCCGTGCTGGACCGGGTGGACCTGGGCGTCGTGGTCACCGAGGGCCACGCCTGGGGTGAATTCGAAGCCGGGCTCCTGGCCGAGCTGAGGGCCCGCAAGGTGCCCGCCCTGGTGGTGATGAACAAGGCCGATCTGGGCGCCAAGGGCCAACCGGGCCACCCGGCCGACGTTCCCTCCGTGGCCGTGAGCGCCCTGAATGGAACGGGCATCCCTGCCCTGAAGGAGGCCCTTCTGCGCCTGGCGCCGGCGGACTTCTTCGACAACCGGCGGCTGGTGTCCGACCTGGTTCCGCCCGGTGGCTTGGCCGTACTCGTGGTGCCCATCGACAAGGAGGCCCCCAAGGGCCGCCTGATCATGCCTCAGGTCATGGCCATCCGCGATCTCCTGGACGGCGAATCCATGGTCATGGTGGTGCAGGAGCGCGAGCTGCGCCCCGCCCTGGCCCGGCTCAAGGAGCCCCCTTCCCTCGTGGTGACCGATTCCCAGGCCTTCCTGAAGGTGGCCGCGGACGTGCCCCGGGACGTACCCATGACCTCCTTCTCCATCCTCATGGCCCGCTTCCAGGGCGACCTGGCCGAGCAGGTGCGGGGGACCCTGGGCATCGAGCGCCTGAAGGGCGGCGACAAGGTCCTGGTGGCCGAGACCTGCGCCCACCACCCCGTGGGCGAGGACATCGGCCGCGTGAAGATCCCCCGCTGGCTCACCCAGTACGTGGGCGCCAAGCTGGACTTCATCCACGTCCAGGGCCGCGATTTCCCCGAGGACCTGAGCCCCTACGGCCTGGTGGTCCACTGCGGGAACTGCACCGGCAACCGCCGCGAGATGCTCAGCCGCATCCACCGCGCCAGCGAGGCCGGGGTGCCCCTGACGAACTACGGATTGACCATCGCCTACTCCCTGGGGATCTTCGAACGGGCCCTGGAGCCCTTCCCCTCGGCGCAGGCCGTGCTGGAGCGACGCAATGCAGAGAGATGAAATCCTCCACTGGCTCAAGGAGACCGACGAGGCCCGCCTCGAGGAGCTCTGGGCGAGGGCCGACGCCGTGCGCAAGGAGCGCGTGGGCGACGAGGTCCACCTGCGCGGGCTCATCGAGATCGGCAACTACTGCGTGCGCCAGTGCGCCTACTGCGGCATCAACGCGTGCTCCCAGGGCATCACCCGCTACCGCATGGCCACGGAGGAGATCCTCGCCTGCGCCCGGGAGGCGCACCGCCTGGGCTACGGTTCCGTGGTCATGCAGGCCGGGGAGGACCCGGGGTTCAAGGCCGAAACCATCGCCGCCATCGTCCGGGAGATCAAGACCACCACGCCCCTGGCCGTGACCCTCTCCCTGGGCGAGCGCGAGGACGACGAACTCAGGCTCTGGAAGGAGGCGGGGGCGGACCGCTACCTGCTGCGCTTCGAGACCTCGGACCCGGCTCTCTACGACCACATCCACCCCTCCCTGCCGGGCACCCTCTCGGACCGCATGGCCCAGCTGGAGCGCATGCGGGACATGGGCTACGAGATCGGCACCGGCGTCATGGTCGGGATCCCCGGCCAGACCTGGGACATCCTCGCCCAGGACATCGACACCTTCCGCGACTACGACATGGACATGATCGGCATCGGCCCCTTCCTGCCCAGCCCCCGCACGCCCCTGGGCGGCCCCGATGCCGCGTCCCACATGGCCCCCGAGGGCCTCCAGGTGCCCAACGACGAGCTCACGACCCTCAAGGCCGTGGCCCTGACCCGCCTGGTGTGCCCGCAGTCCAACATCCCCAGCACCACCGCCCTGGCCACCCTCGATCCCAAGGCGGGCCGCGAGCTGGGCCTCTCCCGCGGCGCCAACGTGGTGATGCCCAACGTCACCCCGCCGGAGTACCGCGTGCTCTACGAGATCTACCCGGGCAAGGCCTGCGTGCACGAGACGGCCCAGGTGTGCCACGGCTGCATGGAAGCGCGCATCCGCTCCATCGGCCGCGTCATGGGCAAGGGGCCGGGGGGACGCAAGGCCTCCTGACAGGTGGTGAAGCGGGCCGGGATATTGCCCCGGTTTGCGTGAGGCTCCATTATGAAGAGATGGCCCCCAGGGGGCCGGTGAGGCGTGCATGGAAGAAGCATCATCCCAGCGATCCCGCGTAAGGGTCTCGCTGCTCTCGATCACGGCCGGGGTGTTCATCCTCGGCCTGAAGTACTACGCCTACCACATCTCCAGTTCCGCCGCCCTGAAGTCCGATGCCATCGAGAACGTGGTGAACGTGGTGGCGGCGGTGTTCGCGCTGGGCGCCATCGTCTTCGCCGGGAAGCCGGCCGACCGTGAGCATCCCTACGGCCATGGCAAGATCGAGCATTTCTCCGCGGCCTTCGAAGGGGGCATGATCAGCCTGGCGGCCGTGCTCATCGGCTATGAGGCCGTGCACAGCCTCGTGGACAAGCCCGTGCTGGACGTGCACCTCCTGGGCAAGGGCATGGCCATCAACTTCGTGGCCGGCGTGCTCAACGGCGCCCTGGGCCTGTTCCTCATCCACATGGGCAGGAAGCAGAATTCCCACGCCCTGGTGGCCGACGGGCACCATGTGCTCTCCGATTTCTACGTGACGCTAGGCCTGGCGGTGGGCCTCTTCCTGGTGAAGCTCACGGGCCTGCACTGGCTGGATCCGATCATCGCCCTGGGCATCGGCGGCCTCCTGGCATGGACGGGCTTCAAGCTCGTGCGCACATCCAGCTCCGCGCTCCTTGACACCGAGGATCCCGAGCTCCTCTCCCAGCTCGTGGATGTCATCAACAAGGTCCGCCCCCCCGACATCCTGGCGGTGCACGAACTGCGCACCCTGCGGTCGGGCCGCTACGTGCACGTGGACATCCACATGGTGCTGCCCGAGTACTACGGCATCGCCCAGAGCCACGACCTCGCCGAGACCTTCGCCCGCACCGTGGTGAAGGAGGCCGGCATCGAGGGCGAGCTCCACACGCATGTGGACCCCTGCCAGCGGGCCCTGTGCGCCCAGTGCGCGGTGAAGGACTGCCCCATCCGCCGGGAACTCCAGGCGCGGCAGGTGCCGATCATCCTTGAACAGGCCGTTGCGCAAGGGCCCATCTGACGGTCATTCATTTCCGGTTGCCACCGTCCTTTCCGCCACCGGGTGAACGGGAGTGGGCAAGGAGCATGGGCCCTCGATAGGGAAATCCAAGCTTTCATTCAGCCGGCAATGAATCAACTGAACGGAACATCCAGGGATGCCGTGAAGACATCCCCCGCCTCGTTGGTGATCTCGCACACCAGCCGGACCCGGGGCCCCGTCCCAGCATCAAAGGTCAGCACCGGCCCATGCCCGCCCTGGCGCACCGTCCCGCCCTCCACCTTCCAGGCGTAAGTGCAGCCGGCCTGTTCGGGCACGGAAGCCCGCAGGCCCTTCCCTCCCGCCTGGATGCGCCCGGGCCCCTTGACGGGTCCCCTGGGCGCCGCCACCACCTTCACCGTGACGGCGTCCTTCGCCTCGGCGTCCTCCCGGGACGCGGCCTGGATCGTGCAGGTCCCCGGCGCGTCCGGCGCCCGGAACCGGCCCTGGGCGTCCACGGTGCCCCCGCCGGTCACAGACCAGACCACCTGGCCGGTGCGGCCGCCCTCCAGGGACAGGCCGAATTTCCGGGAGGCCCCGGCGGTCATGATGGCGTTGCGGGGCGTCACCGACAGGACGACCCGTGCCGTCAGGGGCACTTCCAGGGAGAAGGTCCTGGCCGTCA
>DBME01000112.1:0-11693 GCA_002298155.1 Holophagaceae bacterium UBA706
CCGGGGCCTCTCGAGCGCGGACGACTTCGTGTCCAACGGCCTGGCCACGGGCTTCGCGGCCCTGGCCGGGTGCGCGGCCTTCGTGCCGGGCGCGGCGGCGGCCCTGCCCTGGGGCGGCGCGGTCCTGCTGTTCTACATCCCCCTCGGGAAGATCCGCCACTGCGTCTTCTTCTTCCTGAGCCGCTACCATCTCGGGGCCTTCTTCGGGCGCCGGGGCACCTTCCCCCTCTAGCCCGGAGCCACGCATGCACGCACTGGTTTCCATCGATCTGCAGAAGGGGCTCGAGGTCTTCCGGAGCCGGCTCCAGGAGGCGGATGCCGCCTACCTCAACGCCTGCGTCCACTGCGGGCTCTGCGCCGACTCCTGCCACTACTACCGCATGGAACCCACCCTGGAGAACGTCCCGGCCCGCAAGCTGGACCTCATCGCCCAGGTGTTCCGCAGGAACTTCACGACCCTGGGCAAGCTCGGCCTCCAGGGGCGGGAGCTGGACTACGAGATGGCCAAGGCGTGGCTGGATGCCGTCTACGGACGCTGCTCCCTGTGCGGCCGGTGCTCCCTGAACTGCACCGTCGGCATCGCGCTGCCCCGGGTCTTCCGGGCGGCCCGGGCGGCCCTCACGGCCATGGGGCTCGTCCCCGAGGACCTCCAGGCCACGGTGGACAATTCCCTGCGCCACGGCAACAACATGGCCATCACGCGGGAGGAGTGGCTGGAGACCGTGGACTGGCTGCAGGACGAGCTGCGCACGGAGACCGGCGACCCCGCGGCCGCCATGCCCATGGACAAGAAGGGCGCGAAGATCCTGTTCACCGTGAACCCCCGCGAGCCGAAGTTCTTCCCCCTCTCCCTCCAGGCCAGCGCCAAGGTGTTCTGGGCGGCCAAGGAGGACTGGACCCTGGCCTCCGACGGCTGGGACCTCACCAACTACGGCCTGTTCAACTGCAACGACAAGGAGGCCGGGACCATCACCCAGGCCCTGGTGGACGCCATGGAGCGGCTGGGGTGCGAGACCCTGGTGATCGGCGAGTGCGGCCACGGCTTCGCCAGCGCCCGCTGGGAAGGCCCGGAGTGGCTGGGCCACACGTTCCCCTTCAAGGTGCGCAGCTTCCTCGAACTCATGGACGAGTACCTGGAGGAGGGCCGCATCCAGGTCGACCCCTCCCGGCACGCGGCCCCCGTGACCCTGCACGACCCCTGCAACCTGGTGCGCCACGGCGGCGTCACCGAACCCCAGCGGCGGATCCTGCGGCGGACGGTGGCGGACTTCGGCGAGATGGCACCCCACGGCGCCGAGAACTTCTGCTGCGGCGGTGGAGGAGGCCAGCTGGCCATGGGCGCCTACAAGGAGCGCCGCATGCGCTCGGGTGGCGTCAAGGCCGAACAGATCCGCGCCACCGGCGCCAAGGTCGTGGTGGCGCCCTGCCACAACTGCGTCGACCAGCTCTCCGAGATCAACAAGCATTACAAGCTCAAGGTGCAGATCAAGACGGTCGCCGAGATGGTGGCCGACGCGTTGGTGACCGAACCCCCCACAGGTGAGCCATGACCCAGACCCAGACCCTCTCCCCCTTCCAGACCCAGGCCCCCGCGGGCGGGCTGATGTACCTCGACAACGGGGCCACGTCCTTTCCCAAGCCCCCCGAGGTCTACGAGTTCATGGACTCGTTCTACCGCACCTACGGCGTGAACCCGGGCCGCAGCGGCTTCNNGGCTTCGACCTGTGCATCGAGGCGGGCAGCATGCTGGACAGCACCCGCAAGCTCCTCACGGCCTTCTTCGGCGGCACGGATCCCAACCGGCTGGTCTTCAGCTACAACTCCACGGACGCGCTGAACCTCGCCATCTTCGGGACCATCGGCGCCGGCGACCACGTGGTCACCACGCACCTGGAGCACAACGCCACCCTCCGGCCCCTCTGGCACCTCCAGGAGCGCGGCACGCAGGTGGACTGGGTGGACTTCGAGGACGACGGCTACGTGGACCCCGCCAAGATCATCGCCCGCATGAAGAAGGACACCACCGCCGTGGTCATGAACCACGGCAGCAACGTCCTGGGCACGGTGCAGGACGCCGCGGCCGTGGGCCGCGCCTGCAAGGAGCGGGGCATCCTCTTCATCCTGGACGTGAGCCAGACCGCGGGCATGGTGCCCGTGAAGATGGACGAGCTGGGGGCGGACGTGGTGTGCTTCACCGGCCACAAGAGCCTCATGGGCCCCATGGGCATCGGCGGGATGTACGTGCGCGAGGGCGTGGAGATCTTCCACACGCGCGCCGGCGGCACCGGGGTGCGCAGCGCCCAGCGCAACCACCTGGACGAGTACCCCTACCGCATGGAATACGGCACGCCCAACCTCCCGGGCATCGCGGGCCTCAACGCCGGCGTCAACTGGGTCAACCGCCACGGCGTGGAGGCGATCCACCACCACGAGATGGACCTCTGGCGCCAGCTGCGCGACGGCCTGAAGGCCATCGAGGGCGTGACGCTCTACTGCCAGGAGGACACCGGCAAGCAGCGCATCAGCGTGCTCACCTTCAACGTGGACGGCCTCGAAGCCGCCGACACCGGCACCATGCTCGACGTGGACTACAACATCGCCTGCCGCACCGGCCTGCATTGCACGCCCATGGTCCACGAGCACCTGGGCACCGACAAGCTCCACGGCGCCGCCCGTTTCGGCATCGGCCCCTTCAATACGGCCGAGCACATCGCCAAGGCCATCGAAGGCGTGAGCGAAATCGCCGAAATGCAGCGGAAGAAGCGGAAATAACCGGACGTTCTACGCCGACAGGGTTCCCTTGCCCGCGATCATCCCCGCCTGGGCCCTGCGCAGGGCCTCGCGGATGGTGAAGTCGTCGCGCTCGGCGGGGTCGGAGGGGTCCCACATGGACACGCCCAGGGGCACCGCGCCCAGCTTGGCGCGCACGCGGTTCACCACGATGTCGGCGCCCTCGATGGTGGTGCGGGGCAGGAGGAGCAGGAAGGTCTCCTTGCCCATGTCCACCAGCAGGTCCTCGCCCCGGGCCTGGTCGGAGATCTCGTGCAGGGCCTTGCGGGTGTCGCGGTTCAGGGGCGTGCGCCACATGATCAGGGCCATGGGCTCGGAGCGCCGGCGCGCCATGAAAAGATACGCCTTGAGCCACACGTCCAGGTAGCGCCGGCTCGGAAGCCGCGTGTTCTGGGCCTCCAGGGCGCTGTCCTCCACCACGGACATGGTGAGGTCCAGGGCCTCCCGGGTCATGTGCAGTTCCTGCTTGAGCAGCTCGATCTCCATGGCGCTGCCCAGGAGGTTGGCCACCATGCTCACCAGGATGACGTCGGAGCGGCTGAAGTGCATGGGATTGGAGCCCTGCACGCTGAGGACGCCGATGACCTTGGAGCCGCGGCGGAGCGGGACGCCGATGTAGGACCGCACGGGCATGGTGCTCGGGGATTCGGTGACGGGCAGGTCGGTCTCGCGCAGGGTGTCGCTGATCACCAGCGTGCGCGGGGCGTGCTCCACCACCTGCGGGCAGAAGTGCCGGGTGGGATCGAAGGCGGCCAGGTCGATGTCGGATCCGTCGTGGGTGGCCCACCAGAGGGTCTCGAAGCCCAGGTCCGTGATCCGCACGATGAGCGCCCGGTCCACCAGGAGCTGGTTGACGAGCAGCTTGAGGCCCTTCTCGAAGAGTTCCGTTGGGTCGGGGAATCCGGGTTCGACGAGATCCCTCAGCACGTCCATGTGAAGCTCAGGGCGGTGCTTGCCAGCATCCTTCTTCGGAGCTACGAGTTTCCTCGGTCTGATCATGGGATGATTATACTCACGTGGCGTTCGTTACTCATCTCTGATGCGGATTTATCGTAATTGTTCCACTGGTAAATTAGAGTGGCACCTTCGTCCGTTGCCAAAGTTTCCCGATGGGGCATTTCCTGCCATTCTGGAAATCATTCATGGAGAGTCCGATGGCTGAAATCCGGTGGTTCCTGCCGCTGGTCCTGGCGTGTTCCGCGGGCCTCCCGTCCCTGGCCCAGGCCCCCGACCCGGGTGTCTCCGTGGCCGTGGACACGGTCATGGGCTTCACGCCGGGGGTGACCCGGAACTACAACACCATGGACGGCAAGGTTGGCATGGGCCTGGAGGCCTCGTGGGCAGCCAGCATGGGGGAGATCGGCGACCTCCGCCTCAACGTGGCCTTCTGCGGCCTGCGGACCGCCACCTGGGCCGACGAGAACCCCGACACCTACGAGACCCGGGACATCCATGAGTACTGGCGGAACCTGCGCTTCGGGGCCGAACACGCCGTGCGCCTCGGGCGGGGACCGGCGGGCCATGGCTATGTCTTCTACGGGGCCGGCATCCAGGAGACCTGGGTGGCCCGCACCACGGGCAACCTCCTGGGGGTGGCCCTCACGTCGCTGTTCAACGGGACGTTCGGGGGTTATGTCGATTACACCTACCGGCAGTACACCTCCAACCTCGACTCCTGGTCGGGCTACGTCACGGCCGGCGCGGGATTCCGCTGGCGGAACGGCTTCTTCCTGGAGGTGCGCGGCGTGTCGGGCAACCACCAGGAGTTCGCCCTGGACGGCATCAGCACCACCGGGTCCGGGTACCGAGAGAACCGGCGGGGCGTGCTGGTCCTCGTGGCGCTGGGGATGTCCTCGCGGTGATCAGAATTCGGCGGGGCTGAGTGTCAGGAGATAGTCGCAGAGCAGCTTGTGCCTGCGCAGGTCCGCCCGGTGCTCCTTCTGGTAGATGTAGAAACGGTCCTCCTTGGGCCGGACGGCGGGCAGCACCGCGGTGAGGGCCCCCCGCTCCAGCTCCCCCAGCACGCTGTAAGTGGGGGCCAGGAGCACGCCCAGGCCCTCCGTTGCGGCGTTGATCATGGCGCGGATGTGGTTCACCTCGATGACCCGCGGGAATTCCGGGCGGAACGCCTCGGGCAGGGCCGCCAGGAAGCGGTGCCACCAGGCCCCCGCCTTGTCCAGGGACAGCACGGGGCAGGTCCCCAGGTCCCGGGGCTCCCGCACCGGGTGGGAGGCCAGGAAGGCGGGCGAGGCCGCCACCACGTAGGTCTCCCGGAACCAGGGCATGGCCCGGAGCCCGGGAACCGCGTGGTCCCGGCAGTCGATGACCACGTCCAGGTCGTCCCGCAGGAGGGGGGTGAGGAGGTCCTGGGCCAGGGTGAAGTCGATCTCCAGGTCCGGATGCCGGGCCAGGAAGGGCCGGATGTGGCGCATGAGGATGCTGCTGCCGAACTCCACCGTGGCCCCCAGCCGGAGGCGCCCGGGGGCGGCGCCCTGGCCCAGGTCCTCGGCGGCCGTCTCCAGCGTCGCGAAGACCCGCTCACAGGCCTGGAAGAGATGGCGCCCCTCCTCCGTGAGCTTCAGTTCCCGGACCCGGCGGTCCACGAGGGTCACGCCGGCGCCGGCCTCGAGCTTGGCCACCGCATGGCTCACGGCGGACTGGGTGAGGTTGAGACGCTGGGCGGCCCGGGTGAAGCTGCCGGTGACCCCCAGGGCGTGGAAGGCTCTCAATTGATACAAGTCAAGGTTGATGGCCATAAGCATGAATTATACTCATAACTGACGTGAAAAGTATGATTTTGAGAATCAGTTTCAAAGAACGTATATTTCAGGGTCTGAGGAGAAGATCATGCAGACCACCATGGCAGCGGCGCTCGGCAAGCTCGGCATCACGGAATACAATCCCGGCGGGTTCGCGGGGGAATGGTTCAGCGGCGGACCCGACCAGGACGTCATCTCGCCGGTGGACGGCTCCCTCCTCGCCACCGTGGCCCAGGTGGACCGAGCCGGCTTCGAGAAGGCCCTGGCCCGGTGCCGGTCGGCCTTCGAGTCCTGGCGCCTGGTGCCGGCCCCGAAGCGGGGCCAGGTGGTCAAGGATCTGGGCGACGAGCTCCGGCGCAACAAGGAGGCCCTGGCCGAGGTGATCACCCTGGAGATGGGCAAGCCCCTCCGGGAGGCCCTGGGCGAGGTCCAGGAGATGATCGACATCTGCGACCTGGCGGTGGGCCTGTCCCGCCAGCTCTACGGCCTGACCATGCCCAGCGAGCGCCGCATGCACCGCCTGCAGGAGCAGTGGCACCCTCTGGGCGTGGTGGGCGTCATCACCGCCTTCAACTTCCCCGCGGCGGTGTGGAGCTGGAACACCGCCATCGCCCTGGTGTGCGGCGACACGGTCCTGTGGAAGCCCTCCAGCAAGGCCCCCCTCACCGCCATCGCCTGCATCCGCCTGGCCCAGCGGGTTCTGGAGAACGCCGGCTTCGACCCCGCCATCTGCTCCCTGACCATCGGCCGGGGCAGCGACATCGGCGACCTCATCAACACGGACCCCCGGGTGGCCCTGGTGTCCTACACGGGCTCGGTCCCCGGCGGCCGCCACGTGGGCAAGCTGGTCCAGGAGCGCTTCGGGCGCCACATCCTGGAGCTGGGCGGCAACGGCGCGGTCATCGTCAGCGGCAAGGCCGACCTGGACATGGCCCTGAACGCGGTCTACTTCGGCGCCATCGGCACCGCCGGCCAGCGCTGCACCTCCACGCGCCGCGTCATCGTCCACGACTCCATCTACGACACCTTCGTCTCCCGCCTGAAGGACCTCTACGCCCGCACCCGCATCGGCGATCCCAGGGACGGCCGCAACTTCATGGGCCCCCTCGTGGACAGCGGCGCGGTGGACACGATGCTGAAGGCGGTGGAGGTCATCAAGGCCCAGGGCGGGCGGATCCTGGCCGGGGGCGAGCGCCTGCCCCTGCCCGGCGGAGCCTACGTGACGCCCTGTCTGGCGGAGGTCTCCAAGGACCTGCCCATGACCCGCGAGGAGACCTTCGCGCCGGTGCTCTACCTGATCCGGTACAGCACGATCGAGGAGGCCATCCGGATCCAGAACGACGTCCCCCAGGGCCTCTCCAGCGCCATCATCACCAACGACATGCNNCTGCGGCATCGCCAACGTCAACACCGGCACCAGCGGCGCCGAGATCGGCGGGGCCTTCGGCGGCGAGAAGGAGACGGGCGGCGGCCGGGAGAGCGGGTCGGACGCCTGGAAGGCCTACATGCGCCGGCAGACCACGGCCATCAACTTCAGCGGGAAGATCGAACTGGCCCAGGGGATCACCCTGGAGCTCTGAAAGGACTCCGGTCCTGTGCATTCATTGCCCACGGACCCCATGGGAGACCGTATGATGGGGCGAACAACCCCCCCAGCGCCCAACCATGCGAATCCTGATTGTCGATGACGAACCCATCCTCCTCCTGGCCCTCCAGCGGTCCTTCCGCATGGAGTGCCCGGAATGGGAGGTCGTCATGGCGCGCACGGGCGAGGAGGCGCTGGAGCAGCTCCGCCTGCAGCCGTTCGATGTGCTGGTCACGGACATCCTCATGCCCCGCATGGACGGCATGACCCTCCTGGCCGAGGTGCGGAAGGATCCCGCCCTCACGGACACGACGGTGATCTTCATGACGGCCAAGGACGACCGCGAGAGCATGCGCGCCGGGATGACGGCGGGCGCGGACGACTACGTGACCAAGCCCTTCTCCCCCGGGGAGCTCATCGCGGCCGTCACCGGCCGCCTGCGCCGCAAGGAGATGGTCCCCCTCCTGCCCCACGACAACCGGATCTCCCGGGACCAGCTCGCGGCCCTGCTCACGGAGCGGGAGCGGGAAGTGCTCGCCAACATCGGCAAGGGCCTGGTCACCAAGGAGATCGCGGCTGAAATGGGCATCAGCCCCCGCACCGTGGACGTGCACCGCACCAACCTGATGCGCAAGCTGGACCTGCACAACGCCACGGCCCTGGCCCGGCTCGCCATCAAGGCGCAGCTGGTCTGACCGCCCGCCCTACGTAATCCACCTTATGGTGGGGGGAATCCCGCGGGCGTAGCTTGGGGACAGGAACGGACGATCCGCTCCTGCATCCAAGCACGGGGCGAAATGTCGAAACCGGGTCAGACCCCCACGTGGGAACCTTCCGAGGCGGATTTCCGCCTCCTCCTGGATCTCGCGCAGGAACCCATCGCGGGGGTGGATCTCGAAGGGCGCTGCACCTTCTGCAACCCCGCCCTGGTCCGCATGCTGGGCCTGGACTGTGAGGAGGACGTGGTGGGCACCACCCTCCATGACCTGGTGCGGCACTCCCACGCGGACGGCCGCCCCATGGCCCAGGAGGACTGCCCGATCCTCAACGCGCCCTTCGGCGGGAACCGGGGCAAGGGCCGCGGGGAGCACTTCCACCGCGCCGACGGCACCACCCTGGCCGTGGACTTCTGGTCCTATCCCCTGACCCGGGGCGGCAAGCCCATCGGGGCGGTCATCACCTTCTCGGAGCATGCCGGCGGCGCGGGACATGGGGAGGGCCGCAGGGCCGGCGAAATCGCCGCGGCGGTGGACCTGGCTTCGGGCATCGCCCACGAGATGAACACGCCCATCCAGTTCCTGGGCATCAACCTGGGCTTCCTGCGCCATTCCTTCGATCGCCTTTCGCGGCTGCTCAAGGCCCACCAGAACGCCATGCGGGCCTACCCTCCTGAAGTGGCGGAGCGGCTTCGGCGGGTGGAGACCGAGATGGACATGGACTTCCTGGAGGCGGAAACCCCCAAGGTCCTGGCGGAGTCCATGGAGGGGCTGGCCAAGGTCTCCCAGATCGTGGGAGCCATCCAGGAGCTGGCCAGCGCCGGGAAAGCAGCGCCGCCGCCGGGGCTGGACGGAGCCGTGAAGGGGGAACACCATGAGCGCTAGGATCCTGTTCGTCGACGACAATCCGCTCCTGCTCAAGGCCCTGGAACGGGCCTTCCGGGGACGCTTCGAGCTCATGACCGCCCAGTCGGGACACCAGGCCCTGGACCTGATCATGGATTCGCCGGCCTTCGCGGTGATCGTGGCCGACATGAGCATGCCGGGCATGGACGGGGTGGAGCTGCTCCAGCAGGTGAAGGCCCTGTCGCCCGATACGACCCGCATCATGCTCACGGGTCAGGCCGACCAGCTCACCGCGGTGGAGGCGGTCAACAGCGGCAACGTGTTCCGCTTCATCACCAAGCCCTGCGACGAGGAGGCCCTGGCGTCCATCATCGCGGCCGGGGTCCAGCAGCACGAGCTGGTCTGCGCGAGCCGGGTGCTGCTGGAGGACACCCTCTCGGGCAGCATCAAGATGATGGTGGATCTCCTGTCCATCTTCGATCCCAAGGCCTTCGGCCAGGCCGAGCGGATCCGCGACCTGGCCCTGCGCCTCGCGTCCCGCATGGGCATCCCGGCCCCCTGGGACCTGGGCCTGGCAGCCCTGCTGGCCCCCGTCGGCCGCATGGCGATGCCCCTGGCGGTCCTCTCCAAGCTGAACTGGGACGAGCCCCTCGCCCCCGACGAAGCCGCGGTGCTGGGCCGCGTGCCCGAGAACGGCGCGCGCATCGTCGGTTCCATCCCCCGCCTCCAGCCCGTGGCCCGGATCATCCTGTACTCCGCCAAGAACTACAACGGCGGAGGCTGGCCCGAGGACGACGTCAAGGGGGAGGATATCCCGCTGGAATCCCGCATCCTCTTCGCGGTGACCGGCTTCGTGGAGGGCCTCCAGAAGCGCCGCTCCCGTTCCGTGGTCCTGGAGACCCTGCGCATGGCCAGGGGCGTCTACGACCCGGTCGTCCTGGCGATGCTGGGCCAGGTCCTGGAAGTCCCCGAAGATCCCGGGGACGACCGCACCGGCAGGCATCCGGTGCCCATCCGGAGCCTGGCGCCCGGCATGTGCCTCCTGGAGGACATCTGCACGCCTGAAGGAACCCTGGTCCTGTCCGCGGGCACGCGCCTGGCGCAGATCCATCTGGAACGCCTTCGCTCCATCGCGGCCGTGGCGCGCCTGGCGGAACCTGTGATGGTGGAGTGTTAGATGGGGTGGGGCATTGAACCATCGCGCCGTATGCTCAGCGATTAATAGGATCTCCCATGCCCCGGCGCCCCCATTACAAGCGCACCAGGGCACCCATCCAAAACCCCTACGAAACCCCGACCCCTTCCGGCAAGCCCGTGACCGGCCCTTCCCGCACTTCCTTTCGCTTCCAGAGGAAGTACACAGCCGGGTACACAAGCAGTTCCAGAAGGAAGCTGGTCGCAAGCCCCCCCACCATCGGCGCCGCGATCCTCTTCATCACGTCGGCGCCCGTGCCCGTGGACCACATGATCGGCAACAGCCCCATGAACGCCGCGAAGACGGTCATGGCCTTGGGCCGCACCCGCTTCACCGCCCCATGGATGATCGCCTCCACCAGGTCCCCGGTGGTGACGAGCCGGCCCGAGGCACGGGCCTCGTCGTGGGAGAGGTCCAGGAACAGGAGCATGAAGACCCCGGTCTCCGCGTCCAGGCCCAGGAGGGCGATGAGGCCCACCCACACCGCGATGGAGGTGTTGTAGCCCAGGATCCACATGAGCCAGAAGGCCCCGATGGCCGAGAAGGGCACGGCGAGCATCACGAGGGAGGCCTTGAAGGCGCTCTTCGTGTTGGCGTAGAGCAGCCCGAAGATCAGCACCAGGGTCACCGGCACGATGAGCTTGAGGCGCTCCTTCACGCGGATCATGTTCTCGAACTGGCCGCTCCAGGTGAGGCTGTAGCCGTCGGGGAGCTTGAGCTGGTGGTCGATGGCGGCCTTGGCGTCGCGGACATAGCTGCCCACGTCGGTCTTGGAGGTGTCGAAGTCAACCAGCACGTAGCCGTTGAGCAGGCCGTTCTCGTCCCGGATCATGCCGGGGCCGAGGCTCAGCTTGAGGTCGGCGATCTCCTCCATGGGGACCGCGTTGCCGTTGGGCAGGGGCACCAGGACCCGGTTCAGGGAGGCCACGTTCTCACGGTAGTCCCGGGCGTAGCGGACGTTCACGGGGTAGCGGGCCCGGCCGTCGAAGACCGTGGTCTGGTTGTCGCCGCCCACGGCGGTCATGACCAGCATGTTGGCCTCCTCCACGCTGAGGCCGTAGCGGGCCAGCTGCTCCCGTTTGAGCTCGAAGTCCAGGAAGTAGCCTTCGGCGGTGCGTTCGGCCAGGGCGCTGCGGGTGCCGGGGACCTTCTGCAGGATGGCCTCGGCCTCCACGGCGATGCGCTGGATGACCTTCAGGTCCGCGCCGTTGACCTTGAGGCCCACGGGGGTGCGGATGCCGGTGGAGAGCATGTCGATGCGGNNATGGGCATGGTCCAGGCGTTGGGAATGGCCGGAAGGCGCACGGCCTTGTCCAGATCGGCCACGATGTCCTCCTCGGTGACCCGGTCCCGCCAGAAGGAGCGCAGGATCCCCTTGACCCATTTGGGGGCCCAGGACGAGTACCACCGCGGACGTTCCCGCCACTGGTCCTCGGGCTTGAGCTGGATGACCGTCTCCATCATGGAATAGGGCGCGGGGTCCGTGGCCGTGTCGGCCCNNTACCGCCTTGCCGAAGACGCGGTCCACCTCCGGCACCGTGCGGATGAGCCGGTCCTGGATCTGGAGGATGCGCTGGGCCTCGGTCTCGCTGAGGCCCGGCAGGGTCGAGGGCATGTACAGGAGGGTCCCCTCGCCTAGGCGCGGCATGAACTCCGAGCCCAGCTTCAGGAACACCGGCACGGTGGCGAGCACCATGAGCAGGGCCACGGCGAGGGTTGCCTTGGCGTGGCGCAGCACGAAGCGGCAGGGCGGCTCGTAGATGCGGTGCAGGAACCGGCTGACGGGGTGCTTCTCCTCGGGG
>DBME01000112.1:11765-12772 GCA_002298155.1 Holophagaceae bacterium UBA706
GCGGCGATGGCCATGGCCAGGTTCTTGGAATAGGCCAGGGGCCGGAAGAGCCGTCCCTCCTGGTCCACCAGGGTGAACACGGGCATGAAGGCGATGGCGATGACCAGCAGGGAGAAGAAGACGCTGGGTCCCACCTCCAGGAGCGCCTCAAGGCGCACCTTGTGGAAGTCCCCGATGCGGCCCCCGCTGACCCAATGCTCCAGTTTCTTGTAGGCATTCTCCACCTCCACGATGGCGCCGTCCACCAGCACGCCGATGGAGATGGCGATGCCGGCCAGGGACATGAGGTTGGCGTTCTGGCCCAGCAGCAGCATGGGGATGAAGGCCAGCGCCACGCTCAGGGGGATGGTCACGATGGGCACGATCGCGCTGGGCACGTGCCACAGGAAGATCAGGATCACGATGGAGACGATGATCATCTCCTCCACCAGCTTGTCCTTCACCGTCTCGATGGCGCGCTCGATGAGGGTGGANNCACCTCCACGCCCGGGGGCAGGGAGTGCTTGAGCTCGGCGATGCGGTCCTTCACCCGGTGGATCACGCCCAGGGCGTTCTCGCCCTGACGCATGATGACGATGCCGCCCACGGCGTCGCCGTGGCCGTCCAGGTCCGTGAGACCGCGGCGCATCTCGGGCCCCAGGCTGATGGTGGCCACGTCGGACAGGCGCACCGGGGTCCCACCCTCGGTCTTGAGGACGGCGGAGCCGAAGTCCTGGAGGGTGCGGGCGTAGCCCCGGCCGCGGACCATGTACTCCCGNNGCATCTCCACGAGCCGGCCCCCGCCCTCGCTGTTGGCGGCCTTCACGGCGGCGATGACCTTGTCGATGGTGACCCGGTGGGCCGCCATGGCGTTGGGGTCGAGGCTCACCTGGAACTGGCGGGCCTGGCCGCCCACGGTGGCCACTTCCGCCACGCCGGGCACGCTCTGGAGGGCGTAGCGCATGAACCAGTCCTGGGTGGACCGGAGCTCGTCGGTGGGATGCTTGCCGCTGCGGTCCACCAGGGCG
>DBME01000427.1 GCA_002298155.1 Holophagaceae bacterium UBA706
GGTGCGGCTGCCGTTGGTGGCCGCCACGGAGAACGCGTAGGTGCCGGTGGCGGTGGGGGTGCCGGTGATGGTGCCGTCGGCGTTGAGACCCAGGCCCGGCGGCAGGGCGCCGGTGTGGGCGAAGGCCGTGGTGAGGGAGGCCGTGACGCCGCCCAAGGTGGGATCCTGGCGCTCGATGGCGCTGCCCATGGGGAAGTAGCGCAGGGGCACGTAGCTGAGGGTCAGGGGGACGGGATTCTCGACGATGTAGACCAGGTCGGCGGACGCAGTGCGGCTGCCGTTGGCGGCGCCCACGGTGAAGGCGTAGGTGCCTTCCGTGGTGGGGGTGCCCGTGAGGGTGCCGTCCGCATTCAGGACCAGGCCCGGAGGCAGGCTGCCCGTGAGGGAGAACGAGGTGCCGACGCCGGCCGTGGCGTTGCCCACGGTGGGGTTCTGGGTGGGGATGGCCGCATTGGCCGCGAAGAACTTCGGCGTCGCGTAGGTGAGGGTCAGGGCCCCGGCGTTCTGGATGATGTAGGTGAGGTTGGCGGTGGCGGTGCGGGTCCCGTTGGTGACCGTGACCGCGAAGGTGGCCACGCCCGGCGTGGTGGGCGTCCCCGTGAGGGCGCCAGCGGCCGGATCCAGGATCAGGCCGGCGGGGAGGGTGCCCCCCGTGAGGGCATAGGTGGTTCCCAGGACCGGCAGGGCGTTCTCCAGGGTCGGGAGCTGGGCCGGAATGGCCACCCCGGCCGTGAAGGTGCGCGGCGTCACGTAGGAGAGGAAGAGCGCGTCCGCGGGCAGGACCGTGATCCGGCCCGGAGCGTCCACGGAACCGCCCTGGTCATTGGCCAGGCGGGCCTGGAACGCGTACACGCCGATGTCGGTGGGGGTCCCCACCACGGCGCCGTCGGCACGGAGCGTCATGCCCGGAGGCACGGCACCGTCCACGCGCACCGCGGAGGTGATGGGCCCGTTGGCCGTGACGATGGGCAGGTCGGTGAGCGCATGGCCCACGAGGATCGTCTGGTCCGTGTAGACGGCGCCGGGCTTGACGACGTCGGCGGTCTGGGCGCAGTAGCTGCTGCTGCTGCCGCAGCCCTGGTTCAGGACCAGGCCCAGGCACGCGAGGACAGGCAGCAGGCGCTTGAGGATCAGGCTTGAGAACATGGCGGTACCTCGTGTTCGTTCGGATTTCATCTCAGCGGCCCTTGGGCCGGGCAGGGTCGCCTTCCTCGACCGTCCAGTAGACGGTCACGGTCAGCGTTCCCACATCGGGGTCGGTGGTTTCCACGCGGATGGGGTCGGCGCCCCTCCAGCGGTCCCGGGGCAGTTTCCCGGCGTACAGCGTCACATCCAGGACGGCATCCTGGCCGTCCTGGGTGGTGGCGGCCTCCAGCCAAGGCAGCCCGCCGGTGTCCAGGGCCCGCACCTGCACGGGGGCGCCGTTGCGGCTCACCAGCCGCACCTGGGCCCTGCCGCCCGCGTCCCGGGCCAGATCGTCGAAGGTGACGGCATTGGCGGACAGGGTGATGTTCCGCACGACTTCGGCCAGGAAGCTCACGGTCTGGACCGGGCTCCGGAGATCGTCGGAATAGACAACCACGGACTTGTTCACGTTCCCCTGGAAGCTGCCCGGGTCGAAGGTCACTTCCAGTTCCACCTTGCCGCCGGGAGGAACGGTGGTCTGGCCCAGCACCGCCGACGTGCACCCGCAGGAGGGCCGCACCTGGCTGATGTGAACCGGCGCATCGCCCTTGTTCACGGCCTGGAAGCGGTGGGAGACCTTGCGCACGGCGGGGACGCGCCCGAAGTCGTGCACCGGCTCCGCGAACACCAGCTGCCCCTGGGCCGCGGCAGAGCCCACCATGGCGGCCAGGACGCAGATCAAGACGTAATGGTTCATAGCTGGTGGGGCTCCGGGAGGCGGATGGATCCTGGGACAGGGCGAATCCACGCGGTTGTTCGCTTGATTGCCAGCTTTGTATGGCACAGGCGCCTGGGGTCCTCTGGGACCCGAGTATTCCGCGCGTTTCGACCAAGGAAATCCGGCCAATCGCGCACTATTACCTAATTGATAATGTAGATTTTCACACCAAATTTACAAGTTAATTCTTGGTTAAGAATTGCCCAGCTGCGAGCCGGAATGCCCGCTGATATTACAATTTCATGCTTTCGGCTACATGCTCATGCCGTATTTTCCCAGGACATATTCATACATTACAACGCAGGTCCCATTTCAGACTTTCGGCTCCGGAACGGACGCCCAGCCCCTCCCCCTGGACGCAGGCCAATTCCGGAACCTTCGCTTAAACTGGTCCATTCTCCCCACCAGCAAGGACCCCCGCCCATGCCCACTGCCGCCGCCACGTCCGCAACTCCGCGCTCCGTCAAGGTGCTCCTCTGGGCCCTGGCCGTGGCCGTGATGCTCGGCTCCATCGTCTACCAGCGCATGACGGGCCCCACCCATCCCCGCCGGGGCACCTTCGCCGTGGAGGGCGCGACCTTCTCCTACAAGCTCTCCCGCAGCGGGGACAGCAACGAGGACGAGCGCATCGCGGTGCCGGATCCCGGCCGGGGCGTCACGGGGGAGTTGGCCTGGCGCCGCTTCCACACCCAGGATGCGTTCACCACCCTCCCCCTGGTGGCCGAGAACCGCAAGGGCCACGCGGAACTGGCGGCGCGGCTGCCCCGGCAGCCGGCGGCGGGCAAGCTGGAATACCGGATCTTCCTCAAGGGTCCCGGGGGCCCCGTGGTCGTCCCGGCCGACGGGGCCGCCATCGTCATCCGGTTCAAGGACCATGTCCCCGCGCCCCTCCTCATCGCCCACGTGGCCCTCATGTTCATCGGCGTGATGGTGGGTGTGCGCGCGGGCCTGGCGGGGGCCTTCAACACCTCGGACATGCCCTACCACGCCTGGACGACCCTGTTCTGCCTCACCCTGGGCGGGCTCGTCCTGGGTCCGTTCGTGCAGAAGTACGCCTTCGGGGCCTTCTGGACGGGTTTCCCCTTCGGCGGCGACCTCACCGACAACAAGACCATCCTCATGTGGGGAGCCTGGTTCCTGGCCTGCGCCACCCTTCTCCAGGGCCGCCGGGGCCTGAAGCGCGCCGCGGTGGCCCTGGCGGGTCTGGCCATGCTGGTGGTCTACCTCATTCCGCACAGCGCGCGCGGCAGCGAACTGGACTACGCCAAGCTGGACAAGGGCGCCAGCCCCGCCTCCGCCATCGGCACGGGAAAGTAGGCCCGGAGCCTTCCCGGATGCTGCGCTACTGGGGCGCCTTGGGGAGTTCCAGGATGAAGGTCGACCCTTCGCCCAGGACGCTTTCCACCTGCAGGGTGCCGTCCATGGCGTCGACCATGCTCTTCACGATGGCGAGGCCCAGGCCCGTGGAGGACTCGGTGCCGGTGGGCGTCGCGGTGAGGCGCGTGAACCACCCGAAGATCTTCTTGCGGTCGGCTTCGGAGATGCCCGGGCCCTGGTCCACCACGGAGAGGCGTCCCTTGGTCTCCAGTTCCTCCACCTGGACCCGGATCTCGCGCCCGGCGGGCGAGAACTTGATGGCGTTGGAGATGAGGTTGTCCAGGATCTGCTGCATGTAGCGGGTGTCGCAGCGCACCCAAGGCCCGGGCCCGGGGGCGTCGACCTTGAGGGTGATGCCCTTGGCGGCGGCCTGGGTCAGGAAGCCGTAGGCCCTCATGGTGGCCATGTCCGACAGGTCCGAGGTCTCCATGGTGGCCTTCACCTGCCCGGACTCGATGGCGGTGATGTTCAGGAAGCGGTCGATGAGCTCGGCCATGGACCGGGCCTGGTCGATGATCTTGCCCAGGTCGGTGCCGAGCTTCTCGGGGTTGCCCTCGTCGAGGATCTTCTCGGCGGTCAGGACGATGCCCGTCAGGGGGTTGCGGAGGTCGTGGGCGGCGATGCCCAGGAACCGCGTCTTCTGGTCGTTGAGGACGCGCAGTTCGTTGTTGACCGAGGATAGGCGGTCGGCCTGGAGGCCCAGCTGTTCCTCCCTTTCCCGGAGGGCCGAGGTGGCCTCCTGGATCCCGGATTCGAGCCGCTGGTTCCGCTTGCGGAGCATGCGGATGCGGAAACGGGAGAAGGCCCAGCCCGCGCCGATGAAGATGGCGGCATAGATCAGATAGGCGGCGGGATGGCGCCAGGGGGCGGAGCGGATGCGGAAGGGGAAGGTGATGGGCCCCGAGACGTTGCCCGCGTGGTCCCGCGCCCAGACCTTGAAGACGTAGTTGCCGTCGGGGATGGCCGTGTATTCCTTGCGGGGTTCCGCCGTCCAGGGTCCGGGGGCCGCATCCAGGCCCTGGAGCTGGATCTGGTAGCGGGTGTCGCTTTCCCGGAAGAAGCTGAGCAGGCTGTATTCGAAGTAGAGGTGGTTCTGCCGGTGCGACAGGACGGCGCCCGGGGCCAGCTCCCCTCCCCCGCCCATCTCGGCGCAGCGCTCGAAATAGAGGTTCTTGGCGCGGTGGTCCTCCCGTTCCTGCTCGGGGTCGAAGAAGGCCACGCCCGCCACCGTGCCGGTCCAGAGGCGCCCGGCGCTGTCCACCATGCCGCTGCCCATGGTGCAGGTGCTGGACGGAAGGCCGTCGCCTTCGGTGAAGGAATAGAAGTCGAAGCGGTTGTCGTTGCGGGGCGACAGCCGGGTCACGCCACCCATGGTGAAGAGGTAGATGCGCCCAAGGGCGTCCGCCTTGATCTGCTGGACGTTGCGGCTGGGCAGCAGGTCGCGCTCGGCCTCGGTCAGGAAGGTCCAAGGGCGCTCGGGGTGCTCGGGATCCAGGCGCGCCACGTCGGTGGCGTGGGTTCCGGCCCACAGGACGGGCCTTCCGGCCTTGTCCTTGATGAGGGTGAGGGAGTTCACCCGGGCGCCGGGCAGGCCCTGGGCGTCGCCGAAGGTGTCCCAGACGCCCCGCGTGTNNGCGCGTGTAGCGGGAGATGCCGCCGCCCCGCGTGCCCACCCAGAGCACGGGACGTCCCTGGTCGTCGCGGGTTTCCAGGAGGGCGGTCACATGGTCGTGGCCCAGGCCGGTGCCCTTGCCGAACACCTGCGTGCCGCCGGGGCCGCTGCGCAGGAGCCCGTTGCGGGTGCCCACCCACAGTACCGGCGCGCCCGACTCGTCCCGCGTCGCCAGGAGCGCGTAGACGGCGAGCTGGGGGAGTTCGGCGTTGTGTTCCCACATGCGCCAGCGCCCGTGCTCGTACACGGCCACGCCGGCATCGCGGGTGCCCGCGTAGATGACCTCCCCGGGCAGGCCCTCGTGGTCGGCCGCGAAGGAGAAGATCGCCGAAACGGGCTTGCCGTCGATCTTCTCGACCGACGACCACTTGCCCTTGTCCAGGTGGAAGATGCCGCGCCCGCTGGTGCCGAACCAGAAATCGCGGTTGGCCCCCTCGCGGATGGCGAAGACGGCGGTGTTGGCGAAGCTCGTCACCGAGGCGAAGCTCAGCCAGCGCCCCGGGACCAGGCGGGCCAGGCCCGAGAAGGTGCCGATCCAGATCTGGGTGGCCGAACCCGGCGTCTCCAGGATCAGGGTGGAGCGGATGATGTTGCTGGGGATGCCGCCGCTGGAATCCAGGGTGGTCCAGCGCCCGGCGCGCAGCACGCCCAGGCCGCGGTCCGTGCCGGCCCAGATGGTGGTTTCCCCGTCCTCCTCGTGCTGGACGCTGAGGGTGGAGATGAACAGGGAGGGAAGGCCCTGCTCCTGACGGAAGACATCCCATGCGCCCTTGCGCAGCCTCGCGAGGCCATGGCTGGTGCCGACCCAGAGCTCAGGCCCGTCGGGCCCCATGGATTCGGCGAGGCAGTTCACCTGGTCCGTGGGAAAGGCCTTGCCCAGCGGACTCACCGAGGTCCAGCGGCCCTTGTCCAGGTGGGCGAGGCCGCTCATGGATCCCGACCAGAGGCTGCCGTCCCGGGCGATGAGCAGGGAATTCACGAGTCCCATGGGACGCCCCCCGGGGTCGGGGATCTTCTCGAACGCGCCCTTGGCGTATCGCCAGATTCCCTCCTGGCCGGTGCCGATCCACAGGACGGGATTGCCCTGCGCGTCCTGAGTCTCCGCCAGGGCCGAAACCCAGGATACGGGGAAGCCGGTCTGGGAGGTGAAGCTCGTCCACACGCCATCCTTCCAGCGGTGGAGACCCATGCCGTTGCTGCCGAACCAGACGCTCCCGTCCTGGGAGGGGAGGATGCGGGTGATCCAGACGCTGCGATGGGGCGGAGGCAGCGGCACATGGATCCAGGCATGGCCGTTGTACCGGAGGATGCCGCCCTGGGTGCCGCACCACAGGTAGCCCTTGAGGTCCACGGCAAGGCATTCGAAGGGCGTGGAGGCCACGCCGTCGCGCTCGTCGTAGACGCGGATGGGCTGCCGCGCCGTGGTCGTGTAGTCCGCCACGGAGCCCGCGCCCTGCCCCATGGCCAGACGAGCTGCCATGAACAGAACAAGCATGGGGGTCCGGAGGTCCAAGGGAATTCCGTGTGCAGATTTCCAACAATTCTATAATGAAGAATCGCCTTGTATGGAGTAAATGAGCCTTTATCCAGTGAAATGGATGGACGGCCAACCTAGCGGCAGGGCATCCTGCCTCCTAAGCCCATAGCCTTTCGTCCCCGCTTCTGCGATTAATTGCCCGTATGGAGAGCCTTCGTCCGTGAAAATTACCGCACGTTCCCTCCTGATCACCGTCGCGGCGGTCCTCGCCCTGGCAGGCGCCCTTTTCGCCTTCCGCGCATGGGTCAGGTCCCAGGAGGAGCCCGGTGAGGGTCGTCCCGGCCGGGTCTTCGCGACGCTGGAGGATCCCGGTATCGCCAAGGCGCTCTTCCCGCCCAAGGCCGGCGTGGAGCGGAAAATGGAGAAGGTGCTGCCCTTCCGCATGGGTATGCGGGACTTCGCCGTGGCGGTCTTCGCGACGTACGAGCTGGACGAGCGGGGCCATCACGTGGATTTCCACGCCGCGGCGCCCATGGTCGGCATCGGCGTCTTCTACCACACCAACCGCGGCGGCTGGAAATGCCTGGACTTCCGCCCGGAGTTCACCGAACACGGCACCTATGGATCCATGGGGGAGGTATCGCTGGCCTTCCTGGGACCGGACCGGCCCGCCCTCGTGCTATCCGGGGCCTTCTCGGGCCAGGGCGTGACCGAGGGCGCCTCGTCCTACCACCTGCTTTTCACGAAGGACTGTCGCCTGGACCTGAAGGAGATGCTCCTCCTCAACGAAAGCTTCGACGACTCCGGCTATTCCCTGGAGCCCCAGGACGCCACCTCCGTCGAGGCGCGCACCGAGATCCTGCCGGAAGCGCGGGACGGGTGGTACCTGGTGCGGATCACCCACCAGGGTTCCGCCCCCGTCAGGACCGGCGACCGCGTCACGGGCCGGCGTACGATTCACGAGACGGCGACGTTCCAGTACGATCCCGCCAAAGGAACCTACCAGCTGGTGCCCGGCGCAAAGCTGGAAGGGTGGTGGAAGGTCGGCGAAGTCCACTGACCAACGGCCCGGCGAAGCCCTATTCCGGCTTCCGCGAGTCGGCGATGAAGGTGGGTCCCAGTGAAATGGGCTCGAGGGGGCCGACGACGATGATCGGCCGGATCTTCAGGGCCTGCATGGCGGGGGCCAGCTCCTGCAGGCGCAGCCGGGCCGCCTTCATGGAGGGGAACGGGCCGCTGCGGATCAACTGGAAGGGGCGGCCGGAGCGGCGGTTGCGCACCAGCAGGTCCGCGTCCGTGGCGGCGACGCGGTGCAGGGTCCTCTGGAGCCGCGCGGCCCCCTTGAGGCTCACCGTGGCCGCGAACTGGATCCACACGCGCCGGGGACCGCGGTTCCGGGAGGCGCGCCGCGGGGTGGACGCGGGCACGGCAACCGGAAGAACAGGCGGATGAGACACGGGGACGGGGGGCAGCGCCGCCAGCTTGGGAACATCCGGCACCGGCGCGACGGGCGCCACCGCAGGCGCAGGCACAGGGGNNCCGCAGGCGCAGGCACGGGGGGCAGGACCGCGGGGGCCGGCGAGAGTTCCTCCGGCTGCACGTCCACAACCAGGGGAATGCTCTGCCCGCCGGCGGCATTGGTGACATGCAGCCAGTAGACCGTGCGGCCCGTCACCACGTGCGTGATCTCGCCCTTGGCTGGCAGGATCAGGCCCAGCGGTTCCAGGCGCACCTGGTCCGCGCCGGTGGCCACCCAGCGCAGGGTGACGGTTCCCCCCTTGCGCACGACCTTGGCCGTGGTCTGGAAGGACTGGATATGGGCCGTCTCGGGAACGACCTGGGCGGACAGGAGGCAGGGCAACAGGGGGAGGAGAAGGCGTCTCATGGTCAGGGCTGCCTGGAAGTTGGTCGGTCCCAATTGTGACCGCTCGGCCCGTAAAATCCACCGGTTAACCTGATATCCTTGGGGAAATGTTCCAGCCGACCCGTCTTAGGGCCCTCCCGTTCGCGTTGACGCTCCTGACCGTGTCCGCCCTGCCCGCCGCCGATACCCGGCGCCGTCCGCCGGCGCCCAGGGCCAAGGCCGCGTCCCTCACGCCCCCCGTCCCCGCCGAACCCGGTCTGGCGGTGCTGCTCCAGCACCTCCAGCGCTTGTCCGTCCAGAAGGATTTCCGGGAATTCGCCAGCGTCACCCCCTCCGACCTCACGGGCCTCTTCGGCAACACCTGGTGGTTCCACAACCATTCGGGCGCGCTGGGCCTGGTCCTCACCGAGGAGGAGATCCGGGACCTGGGGGTGCAGGAGGTTGCCGATCTGGGCTACCTCGCCACCGGCGTCAGCGCCCGGTCCCTCCAGGAAGAGGCCGGCGGGCCGGGTGCCCTACCGGTGTACGATCCCCTGGCCAAGCACGATCCCCAGATGATCGACAAGCTGCCCCCCGAGACGGACCCCGTCCACGGCAAGGACTTCGCCGTCATCAGCGGCCCCCTGCACCGCGCCACTTACCAGGCCGGTCTCTACCGCCTGTTCAAGGCCATCCCCGCGCCGCTCTGGGACGAGCTGCAGATCCGCCAGGTCAGACCCAATCCCCAGAAGCCGGCGGAAACGCACTTCAACCTTGCTGTCAAGGAAAAGCCCATCGTGGAGATGACCGTGCGGCGCGAAGCCGACGGGCGGCTGGCCCTCATCTACATCCACTATCTGGTCTGGCCCAAGGCCCTCGCGGACATGGCCGCCAGACTCCCCGCCAAGGGACGCTGACCTCCGGACAGGTGCCCACCGCCTGCCTTACCGGCTCCAACGCCACGCCCAAACCTTGTTTCAGGACCCGCCCATGACCGAAGCGGCCACGATGCCCGGGAATACCGCAACCTCCACCCAATTCACCTTCTCGATCACTCCCATGCAGCGCGGCACCGCCTGGCTGTCGGGGATCTGCTTCGTGGCGGGCGCGGCGAACGCCCTGCTGGCCTGGATGCTCAGGAAGCACCCTGAAGCGGGGATCCTCTTCCTCCTCCAGGTCGGCCTGATGCTGGTCCTCTGGCGGCGGGTCCTGCGCCCCCTGCCCAGCTCCGTCACCCTGGACGGCACGGAGCTCGTCTTCCGGGATGTGCCCTCCTTCTGGCTCCAGATCAACTTCATCCGGATACCCGTGGTGGTGCGCCGGTTGATGCGCATCCCCGTGGCCGGCATGGTCCCCGAGTGGATCGACGCCAACCTCACCTGGAACGACCTGGAACGGGGCCGCACCGTCCTGCTGGCCACGGGGCAGCAGGCCGAGGCGCTCATGGCGTGGCTGGGCACGCACGGGGTCGCGCCGGCGACGGGCCGTTAGGTCATACTGGATTCATCCAAACGGAGTCCTCCCGATGATCGAAGAGACGTTCCTCCGCCTGCAGCACAGCGAAAGCGTGGTGTGCGAGATGGCCTCCCGCCTGCTCGCTGCCCACATCGCCTCCGGCCAGCTCACGCCCGACAACGAGGAGGAACTGATCGAGCGGTCGATCCGGCTCTCCATCCGCATCGCCCAGAAGGCCGACCGCGCCATCGAAAGTGACGACGAGAACCGCGCCGACTAGGGGAGCACGGTCATGGCCCTCACCCGCTTCGCGATGATCATCAAGGGCCCGGGCTACGACCCGTCTGCCCACCGCGCCCACCTGGATTCGCCGGTCTTCGCCACGACGGTGGTGTGCGTGTCGTCCTTCGAGCAGGCCGTCCCCGTGGCGCGGGAACTGGCCCTGGAGGGCATCCAACTCCTCGAGTTGTGCGGGGGCTTCCTGCCGGACCAGGCTGCGGCCATCCAGGAGGTGGTGGGCAGCGGGGTTCCCGTGGGAGTCGTACGCTACACCGCCGAGGAACGCGAAGCCCTCGCCGCACGTTTCGGCAAGCCGGCGCCCCCGCGGAGTTGAGCCGCGTCAGACCGGCTGGACTGCAGCAGGTCCTTTCGGCCCCAGCTCCGCCTCAGGCAGTTCCGACCCGAAGACCCCCTCCCACCGCGCCAACACGGCGCTGGCCAGGCCGTTTCCGGTGACATTCACCGTGGTGCGGGCCATGTCCATGATCTCGTCCACCGCCAGGATCATGGCCACCCCGGCCTCGCCGGGAAGCCCGAAGCTGGCGCAGGTGGCGGCGATGATCACCAGGGTGGCCCGGGGCACGCCGGCCACGCCCTTGCTGGTGAGCATGAACATCAGCATCATCGAGATCTGCTGCCACAGGCTCATGTGGATCCCGGCCGCCTGGGCGATGGCCAAGCTGGCCAGCACCAGGTACAGCGTCGAGCCGTCCAGGTTGAAGCTGTAGCCCGTGGGGATCACGAAACTGGCCACCCGGCGCGGCACGCCGAAGGCCACCATCTCCTCCAGCAGTATGGGCAGGGCCGCCTCGCTGGAGGCCGTGGAATAGGCGGTGAGGGCCGGGTCCTTGATGGCCCGGAAAAAGCCCACCACCGGAATTCGGAACAGCAGCATCACCGGAATGAAGACCAACACCACCAGCAGGATGAGCGCCAGGTAGAGGCTCCCCACCAGCTTGGCGTACTGCCCCAGCAGATGAGCCACCGCGTGCCAGCCCTGGATGTAGACGCCATTGATCGTCTGGCCGGAGGCCATGTGGCTGACGTTGTAGGCCATGGCCCCGAAGACGCCCACCGGCGTCAGGCTCATGATCATGTCGGTGTACCGGAACATGACCTGCGCCAGCCCCTCGAAGAAGGCCAGCACGGGGCGGCCCTTCTCCGGGGTCTTGGTGATGGCGATGCCGATGAGCGCCGCGAAGATGACCACCGGCAGCACGTCCGCCTCCGCGGCGTGCTTGAAGAAGTTCGACGGGAAGGCGTGCAGGGCCGTTTCCCAGCCGGACTTCTGGGCCACCAGGGCGATGTGTTCCGTGGACTTCAGGGGCAGGCCGGCGCCGGGCTTGATCCAGTTGGCGACGGCCAGGCCGATGACCAGGGCCGCCGTGGTGACCACCTCGAAGTACAGGAGCGCCTTGCCCCCCATGCGCCCCACCGCCTTGATGTCCCCGGTCTGGGCAATGCCCGTGATGACCGTGGCCACCAGGATGGGCACGATGATGCTCTTGATGAGGCTGATGAAGGCCTTGGAGAGGAACCGGAAGGATTCATAAGCGAACGGGAACCGGTCCGAGGGCAGGAAGCCCCCCAGGACGACGCCCAGGATCAGGCCGGAGAAGATCCAAAGGGTGCTGGAACGGTACCAGGGCTTGCAATTCACGGGTTCTCCGGGAGCGAACGGGCGGGCTTTGCCAAATTTTACATCGCAATACGATGAACATGATTAACATAGGGGGCGATCACCCCACACCTTGCGTCCATTCTGGTTGTCCAGGGGCGTTTTTTCCAAAGGAAAAGGAGACATCATGCGGCACTTGGGAGCGTTGATCGGTACCAGCCTTTGTCTGGCCCTCACGGGAGCGGCACCCGCTCCCCCGCCTCTCCTGCTCCAGGAGCCGTCCCTTTCCGCCACCCGCATCGCCTTCGCCTACGCGGGGCAGATCTGGACCGTGCCCCGGGAAGGCGGCGCGGCCCGCAACCTCGTGGAGGGCCAGGGGCGCTGCCGGCGGCCGGTCTTCTCCCCCGACGGAATGTCCATCGCCTTCACGGCCACCTATGACGGCAACACGGACGTGTACGTGGTTTCCGCGGAGGGGGGCGAGCCCCACCGGCTCACCTGGCATCCCGGCGCCGACGTGGCGGTGGGCTGGACCCCCGACGGCAAGAACATCCTCTTCAACAGCCAGCGTGTGACCGTGCGGGACACCCCGCAGCTCTTCACGGTGCCGGCGGCGGGCGGGCCTCCGACCCAGGTGCCCCTGCCCTCCGGCGTGGAAGGCGCCTACTCCCCCGACGGCACCCACCTGGCTTACACCCCCTTCGACCAGTGGCAGCCCGCCTGGAAGAAGTACCGGGGCGGCCAGACGTCCCGCATCTGGGTCGCGGACCTCAAGGATTCCTCCATCCAGAAGATCCCCCGCGCCAACTCCAACGACCGCAACCCCCTGTGGGTGGGCGACAAGGTCTACTTCCTCTCCGACCGCAACGGGCCCACCACGCTGTTCGTCTTCGATCCGGCCAAGGGCGGCGTGGCCGAGGTGGTGTCCAACCCCAAGGGCTTCGACATCGCCACCGCCAGCGCGGGCCCCGGCGGCATCGTCTACCACCAGTTCGGCTCCCTGAAGCTCTTCGATTTCGCCACGGGCACCTCCCGCAAGGTGCCGGTCACCCTCACCGCCGACCTGCCGCAAGTGCGTCCCCACTTCGAGCACCTCGATCCACGCCAGGTCCTCCACGCGGCCTTGTCGCCTTCGGGAAAGCGGGCGCTCTTCGAGGCCCGGGGCGAGATCCTCTCGGTGCCCGCGGAGAAGGGCGACGTGCGCAACCTCTCCCAGACCCCGGGCGCCGCGGACCGCGACCCGGCCTGGTCTCCCGACGGCAAGTGGGTGGCCTGGTTCTCGGACGAAGGCGGTGAATACGCCCTGCACCTGCGCGCCCCCGACGGCATGGGGCCCGTGCGCCGCATCGCCCTGGGCGAGCCCCCGTCCTTCTTCTACGCCCCCCAGTGGTCCCCGGACAGCCGGCGCATCGCCTTCACGGACAAGCGCCTGAACCTGTGGGTGGTGGACCTGGACAAGCCCACCCCGGTGAAGGTGGACCAGGATCGCTACGACTCCCCCTTCTACCGCCTGGAGCCCTCCTGGTCCCCGGACAGCAAGTGGATCGCCTACGCCAAGCAGCTGCCCAACCACCTGCACGGGCTCTTCGCCTACAACGTGGCCGAGGCCAAGACCCACGCCCTCACCGACGGCATGAGCGACGCCTACGCGCCCACCTTCGACCGTAACGGCAAGCACCTCTACTTCATCGCCACCACCGGCGTGGGCCTGGGCGCGGGCTGGCTGGACATGTCCAGCATGGGCCGGGCCGTGGACCGCAACGTGTACGCCCTGGTCCTCCGCAAGTACCTGCCCTCCCCCCTGGCCCCGGAAAGCGACGAGGAGGCCGTCAAGGCCGACCCCAAGCCCGAGGCCAAGCCCGCCGCCGACGAGAAGAAGATCCCCGACGTGAAGATCGACTTCGAGGGCCTCGACCAGCGCATCATCGCCCTGCCCATCCAGCGGGCCAACTTCTCGGGCCTGGCCGCCGGGGCCGAGGGCGTGATCTTCGCCACGGCCGACCCCAGCGCCCTCACCGACAGCGACTACGTCGAGGAGCGCGAGTTCCCCCAGGAGGTCACCCGCTTCGACCTCAAGGCCCGCAAGGCCGAAAAGTTCCTGGAGGGTGCCGACGCCGGCTCCTTCACGGTCTCCGCCGACGGCTCCAAGGTCCTCTACGCCCAGCAGGGCAAGTGGATGATCACCGGCAGCGACAAGGCCCCCAAGCCCGGCGACGGCGCCCTGAAGATGGATTTCCAGGTGTGGGTCGACCCCCGCGCCGAGTGGCGGCAGATGTACCACGAGACCTGGCGCATCGAGCGCGACTTCCTCTACGACCCCCGGGCCCATGGCCTGGACCTCAAGCGGGCCGAGAAGCTCTACGAGCCCTTCCTGGGCGGAATCGCCGGCCGGCAGGACCTCAACGTGCTCTTCGAGGAGATGACGGGCCACCTCACCGTGGGCCACACCTTCGTGCGCGGCGGCGCCCTGCCCCGCCAGACCCCCGTGAACGTCGGCCTCCTGGGCGCCGATTTCAAGGTGGTGGACGGACGCTTCCAGTTCGAGCGGATCCTGGGCGGCGAGAACTGGAACCCCAAGCTCACCGCGCCCCTGACCCAGCCGGGCGTGAACGTGGCCCCGGGCGAATTCCTCCTGGCCGTGGACGGCCATGACCTCAAGGCCGACGCGGACATCTACCGGGCCTTCCAGGGCCTCGCCGGCCGCCAGACGGTGCTCACCGTGGGCCCCAAGGCCGACGGCAGCGGCTCGCGCCAGGTGACCGTGGTCCCCGTGGGCAACGAGGGCAACCTCCGGCTGCGCTCCTGGATGGAGGCCAACCGCCGCAAGGTGGACGAGCTCTCCGGCGGCAAGGTGGCCTACGTCTACATCCCCGACACCGCGAACGAAGGCTTCGTGAACTTCAACCGCTACTACTTCTCGCAGGTGGAGAAGGCCGCCGTGGTGCTCGACGAGCGCTTCAACCACGGTGGTGAGATCGCCGACTACATCGTGGACCAGCTCAAGCGCACCCCCCAGATGATCAACGCCGGGCGCGAAGGCGAGGCCATGGTGGAACCGGCCCAGGCGATCTTCGGGCCCAAGGTCATGCTCATCAACGAGCAGTCCGGGTCCGGCGGTGACGCCCTGCCCTGGCTCTTCCACAAGGCCAACGCCGGCCCGCTGGTCGGAACCCGCACCTGGGGCGGCCTGGTGGGCATCGGCGGCTACCCCCGCCTCATGGACGGCGGCGGCGTCACGGCCCCCCGCTGGGCCATCTACGGCACCCAGGGCCAGTGGGAGGTGGAGAACATCGGCATCGCCCCGGACGTGGAGGTGGAGATGGATCCCGCCCAGGTGCGCCTGGGCCATGATCCCCAGCTGGAGCGGGGCGTGAAGGCGGCCCTGGACCTGCTGTCGAAGACGCCGGCGCCCGTGTTCCAGCGGCCGGTCTATCCCGACTACAAGCCCGTCCTCCCCGACACCGTCGACTANNGGCCCGGGTGTTCGATCACCCGGGCCTTCTTCTATCCGACGATCTTCCGGCCCTGGAGGAGCCGGATGATCGCGAGGATCAGGGCCAGCACCAGCAGGAAGTGGATGAACCCTCCCATGGTGTAGGAACTCACGAGCCCGAGGGCCCAGAAGGCGACGAGGATGACGACGATGGTCCAGAGCATGGTTTCCTCCCGGAGCGTGTCCGTTCCACGCTGAATGCGTCATCGGGCGCAGCCGTATTCATCGATCGAAACCAAACCCATGGCCGATGCACTGAGTCAGCACACGCGCACCGAAGGTTGGAATCCGCGCTGGACCGGCGGNNCTGAAACAGGAGAACTCCGATGATCACCCGAAACACGGCCTGGGCCGCCACGGCGGCCATCCTCGCGGCGGCGCCGGCCACCTCGGCCCCCCGGGACCCCGACGCCGCGATCGAGGCCCAGGTGCGCCATTCCTACAATTTCCGGGTCCACCTCAAGGACGATCCCATCCAGGTCGCCTGCAAGGGCGGCGTTGTCACCCTCTCGGGCTCGGTGGCCAACGCCTTCCAGCGCACCCTGGCCGAGGACACGGTCAAGGGCGTCCAGGGAGTCAAGGCGGTCGACAACCAGCTCACCATCCAGGGTTCCGCCATGGACAAGGCCTCCGACGCATGGCTGGAGACGAAGGTGCGCACGACCCTGCTCTACCAGCGCAACGTGGACGCCGGCGGCATCCTGGTGGCGGCCCACGGCGGCGTCGTGACCCTGAGCGGCACGGCGGCCAGCGCGGCCCAGCGCGCCCTCGCCGTGGACGTGGCCCAGGACGTGGAGGGCGTGCGGGAGGTGAAGAACGACCTCAAGGTCGCCACGAGCCCCACCCAAAAGACCCTGGCCGAGAAGATCGACGACGCCTCCATCACCGCCCAGGTGAAGGCCTCGCTCCTGGCCCACCGCGGCACCCACATGCTCACCACCCAGGTGAGGACGGACCGAGGCGTCGTCACCGTGCGGGGCCAGGCCAAGGATCCGGCGGAGCGGGAGCTGGTCATGCGCCTGATCTCCAAGATCCGGGGCGTGCGCCGGGTGGACAACCGCATGACCCTCGAAGGCCGGCCCGCCGGCAGAAAGTGAAGGACCATGAAGGACCCGGTCCCCGGCGACGGCGGTACCAACGCCCTCCTCCTGCTGCGGCGGGACCACGAGAAGGTCCGGGGCCTGTTCGCCGCCTTCGAGGAGCGCAGGGCCGCCGGGGCCCTTGAGGACCGCGCCGCCCTGGCGGAGGAGATCTGCCGGGAGCTGACGGTCCACACCGCGCTGGAGGAGCTGGTCTTCTACCCCGCCGTGGCCAAGGTCATGGACAACCGCGACGCCGTGCGGGAGGCCCTGGTGGAGCACCGCACGGCCAAGCAGCTCATCCTGCGCATCGCCCGCATGCGCCCGGGGGAGCCGCTCTTCGACGCCACGGTGCGGGTGCTCAGCGAGTATGTCCGCCACCACGTGGACGAGGAGCACAACACCCTCTTCCCCCAGATCGACCCGGGCCGCATCGACCTAGACGCGCTGGGGGCAGAGCTCCAGCGCCGCCGGGACGGGTTCCTGGCGGAGGCGGGCACCCGGGGCATCACCGGCATCCTCACCCGGGACGAGGATCAGGGCTGGGCGGGCTGAACGAAGCCCCCGATGGGGGCGGGAGTCGGAGATCACCGGAATGGGCCACAACCGCCTTGCCCGGTTCAATGCGATTGGGGCTTATGTCGAGCATTTCGGGATGGGTCAAAATGAAACACTGAGTTCCTGCCTTGACATTTTCTGTTTTAAAACCAAACTTGGGTGGACTGCTTTGGAAGGAGTCGTCCCCACCCAAAATTCGCTGTGTGGACCGGCAAATTCCCGGGTGCGCTCTCTCCCGGGGGAAAGACGCGACAGTTCGATTCTTCCAAATCGTTGAAATCGCTCTTCCGAGAGAAAAGAGGCGGCCATGGCCATTTCGCAACAAGAGCTCGGCAGGCGGATCCGTACGGCCCGGGAGGCTTGCCGCATGACCCAGGAGGACGCATCGGGTCAAGTGGGCCTTTCCCGGCCATCCTATGTCCAGATTGAAAACGGGAACCGCAGCGTCTCGAGCCTGGAGTTGGATCGGCTCGCCTACATGTTTGGCCGGGATATCCGGGAATTCCTCGCGGAGTCCTTCCAGGAGCAGGACGCGCTCGCAGCGCTGTTCCGGGCCCAACCCGAGGTGGCAGGCCAGCCGGAAGTGATGGAGAAGCTTCGCCAATGCATGGCACTCGGGCGTGAACTGACCCGGCTGGAACGCTTCGTTGGGTTGGACCAGGGGTTGGAGGTGGTGGCATCCTACGGCTTCCCTCCGCCAAGGAATCGGTGGGAAGCCATCGAGCAGGCTGAGCGCATGGCTACGTTGGAGCGTCGCCGTCTTGGGTTGGCGAATGCACCCCTTCCAGACCTTGCGGGAGTGCTGGAAAACCAAGGAGTGCGTACTGGGCTGGTGGATCTTCCGGATGATGTCTCTGGGCTGACCCTTCACGACCAGAACCTGGGGTTCTTTGTCGTGGCGAATCGCCAGCACCACCATCTACGTCGCCGTTTTTCCTTCGCGCATGAATACGCGCATGTCCTGAACGATAGGGACCGCTTTGGCCTTATCAGCAAAACCTCCGAGCGGAGCGACCTGTTCGAAGTGAGGGCGAACGCTTTCGCCGCCGCCATGCTGTTGCCCACCGAGGGCGTCCATCAATTCATTTCAGGACTTGGCAAAGGCCGGCCAAGCAGGGCCTCCGTCGAAATTTTCGACGAAGTGGGCAGCCTCAATGCGGAAGGCCGGCCTGAGCCAGGTACCCAGGCGATCCAGCTCTACGATGTCGTCCAACTGGCGCACCATTTCGGAGTGAGCTGCCTTGCCGCCCTGTACCGGTTGCGAAACCTCCGGTTGATCTCAGAAAAGGAATTTGAGCGGTTGAAGGGGTTTGATCAGGCAGGAAAGAGTCGAAAACTTTCGGAGTTCCTCGGTATTCCCGTCCCGGATCACGCGGGGTTGAGGAATGAATTCAAACGCCGTTTTCTGGGGCTGGCGCTGGAAGCGTATCGGCGCGAAGAGATCACCCGGGGCAAGCTCCGTGAACTCGCCGCCATGATGGAATGCCCCGAGGGTGATCTGGACAGCCTCATGGAGGAGGCGAGCCTAGCCTGCCCCGAGGATGCAGGATAAGGCAGTGCCTGGACGGTCAAGAACGGTCGTTGAATCGGGTCCAGGTCATCCCAAGCGTTCCGCCAGCCCTGAATCCCGCCGCGAGGGATTGCCCGCGGCGAAGGGGATCCGCTCGCGCTCGGCCAGCAGCACCACGGATTTCCGGGCGCGGGTCAGGCCCGTGTAGAGCAGTTCGCGCGTGAGGGCGCGGTGGTCCGTGCGGGGCAGGACGATGGCGATGCGCGTGTATTCCGAACCCTGGGCCTTGTGCACGGTCATGGCGTAGGCGTGCTCCAGCTGGTGCTTCAGGGGTTCCACGGGGAAGGCGGTGAAACCCTTGAGGCGGGGGAAGACCGCGGCCTGCCGGAGGACGTCCCCGAAGCGGACCTTGAGCACGATGCCCTGGTCGCCGTTGTAGATGCCCCGCCGGTAGTCGTTGGCCGTCATGAGGACGGGCTCCCCGGCGCAGAAGGGGGTGATGCCTTTTAGTCCCTCGCCGGTGCGCGCCAGCATCCACCCGTGGAGGAGGCGGTTGATGTCCTCCACCCCCCGCAGGTCGCCGGCCTCGCGCAGGGCGCAGAGGATGCGGAAGGCGTCGAAGTGCCGGAAGAGCGCCGCCAGGGCCTCCGCGTCCCCCTCCCCCCAGGCTCCGTCGATGCTGGTGTAGACCCGCCGCGCCAGGGGCAGGAAGTCCGGCAGGCCCGTGACCTCCTTGTCGAACCAGCGCTCCAGGAAGGCCCGCATGCCGCCCGCGCCGGGCTCCAGCAGCTCCACCTGGCGGAAGGCCAGTTCGTCCAGGCCCACCCGCACATGGATGGGCTCATCACCCTCCCACAGGGAACCGGATTCCGGGTCCCGCAGGGTGCGGGCCACGGAGAGGATGTTGCGGCCGTCGGGATCCTCAGGGCTCATGCGGTAGCTGTGCAGCAGCTCCACGCACCGCCCGCCCTGGGTCGCCACCAGGTCGCGGAAGGCGCAGCCGGCCTCGACGCTGGGCAGCTGGCCCGCGTCGCCCAGGAGCACCAGCCGGGCCCCGGGTTCCAGCGCGCCCATGAGGAGGCACAGGTGCTCCTGGCTGATCATGGAGGCCTCGTCGACGATCACCACCCGCGCGGGCACGGGGTTGCCCGGGCCATGGCGGAAGCGCTCGGCGGCGGGATGCCACCCCAGGAGCCGGTGGAGGGTGCGGGGTTCCAGCACCGCCGCCTTCAGGGCCTCCTCGGCGGGGCCGGCGGTGCCCAGGCGCCCCAGGGAGGCCCGGATGGCCTCGCCCATGCGCTGGGCGGCCTTGCCCGTGGGCGCCGCCAGGGCGATGGCGTCCAGGGTCATGCCGGGCTGGCGCAGCAGGGCGCGGAGGATCGCCACGACGATGGAGGTCTTGCCGGTGCCGGGGCCGCCCGTGATGAGGGTCAGGGCGCCCTCCAGGGCCATGGCCACGGCCCCGCGCTGTTCGGCGTTGAGGCGCACGGGGTCCCCGAAGACCGCCTCGTCCACCGGCGCCGGGGTGAGGCCGGCGCGCAGGGCCAGGGCGCGGACCGCCTCGGCCAGGCGGACCTCATGGTCCAGCAGGCGCTGGGTGTAGAGCCAGTCGCCGGCGAGGATGAGAGGCCGGGCCGATCCGGGGGGGCCCGCCACGGGCGCCAGGTCCGGACCTTCCAGGAAGGGTCCGGCCGCGAAGCCCCCCAGGCCGAAGGCGCGGTACAGGATCTCCGCGGCGCTGCCCGGCCCTGGAACCAGGGACATGCGGGTGTGGCCCTGGGCCTGGGTGGCCAGCAGCGCCAGGCACACCGCGAAGAGCCGGTCCCTGCCTGGGCGGTCCAGGGCCGGGGCGAGGCCGCTCACCTCCCAGGCCTGGATCAGGGCGGAGGGCTCCAGGTTCAGGTCGCCCAGGGCCTCCACCACGGCGGCCGGGAAGCGGTCCCGGTCCCGGTGCGGCTCGAGGATCGCCCGCGGATCGTCAACCATGGCGCTCTCCTCCCGCATGGACCGGGATCAGGCTCTCGGGGCGGCGCTCGCCGAGGCGGGCCTCCCATTCCAGCAGCTCCTCCCAGGCGGGGCGGCAGGTCCAGATGCCCCCTGCGGGCAGGCCCCGCAGGAAGACGTACACCACGCCCCCGAAGGTGCGCTCGTAGTGGTCCCGGTCCCGGATCCCCAGGAACCGGCAGGCGGTGACGGCGTAGATCTGCACCTGGAGCAGGTAGTGGGCCGCGACGGCCTCGGCCAGGGCCTCGGGGCCGTAGGCGGCGAGGCGGTTGGTCTTCCAGTCCAGCACGTGGGCGCGGCCGTCCCACTGGAACAGCATGTCCATGGACCCGGTGAGGAAGTCCTCCGAACCCGGATAGGGCGTGAGGAAATCCATTTCGCGCAGGAGTTCGGGCGCCCGGTGCAGCACGGCGGGGCCCCCTTCGGGCAGGGGCACGGGGCCCGTCATAGCGTCGTAGGTCCACCGCAGGGCATCGGAACGTCCCTCCCGGGGGAGGCAGGCCTCCGCCAGGGCCTGGGTGGCCGGCAGGGCCGACCACGCGGCCAGGTCCCGGCCCTCGAAGGAGGCGGGGTCCACCTTCTGGAGGAAGGTGTGCACCTGGGTGCCCAGCTTGCGACCCCCGGCGGGGCCGTCGCCGGGGATGCGCTCCTTGATCTCGCCGGGGCCGGCCTCGCCGCCCTCGGCTTCGAGCCCCTTCTGG
>DBME01000288.1 GCA_002298155.1 Holophagaceae bacterium UBA706
GGCGGGTCTTGAGGGGGGCGTCGAAGCGCTTGCGGGCGTCCTTGGCCAGGGGGTGGCCGGGGGCAGCCTTTTCCAGGGCCGCCAGGGCGGCGTCTGCGCCGGGCTTGTCCTCGTCGAAGAGGTCCCGGAACTTGCCGTAGAGCGCCTCCTCCGGGGTGGCCGGGGGCGGCGGGGCGTCGGCAAGCAGCGTGAAGGCGGCGAGGGGCGCGAGGAGTGCCAGGCGCATGGAAGCTCCTAGTGCGAGAGGCGCGTGAGGCCGAAGTCCTGGGTGATCTCGCCGATGAGGTCCTTCACGTGGACCAGCTCGTTGAGCTTCCACCCGCTGCTGCCGGTGAAGAAGAGGCCCGATTCCGTGTCCCCGCCCCAGGCGTCGCCCAGGCTGTCGGCGATGCAGTAGCCGACCTTGGCGGCGCCCTTGCCGTGCTCGCAGGGGGCCACGCAGTTGCTGATGCACCGGATGCGGGGGGCGTCACCCTCGGCGATGCGGCGGTGGAGGGCGGTCTTGACGCCCCGGGCCGGCATGCCCACGGGAGAGCCGTGCAGGGTGATGGTGTCCTTGTCGGCCTTGAGAATCACTTCCTTGAAGCGCACGTTGGCGTCGCACTCGAAGGTGCCGATGAAGCGGGTGGCCATCTGCACGCCGTCGGCCCCCAGGGCCATGAGGCGGTCGATGTCGGCCCGGTCCCAGATGCCGCCGGCGGCGATGACGGGGAAGGTCCCCCACTGGTTCCGCTCCTCGATGACGGAGGGCAGCAGCGCGTCGAGGCTGAAGGCGGGATCCCCGCACTGTTCCAGGCTGAAGCCCTGGTGGCCGCCGGATTCGGGGCCTTCCAGCACCACGGCGTCCGGAAGGCGGCCGAACTTGCGCTGCCAGGTCTTGCAGATGAGCTTCAGGGCCCGGGCGGAGGACACGATGGGCACCAGGGCCACGTCGGCGTCGCCCACATACTCGGGCAGCGACAGCGGCAGGCCGGCCCCGGAGATGATCAGCTGGGCGCCGGCTTCCACGGAGTCGCGCACGACGCGCTCGTAGTCATTGATGGCGCAAAGGATGTTGACGCCCACGGCGCCGCGGCCGTCGGCGATCTCCAGCGCGCTGCGCAGGATCTGCTTGAGGGCGGGGGTGCTGTTCAGGTTCTCGGAATGGACGGGGCGGCCTCCCGCCTGGGAGGACATGCCCGGGTAGCGGTAGCCGGTGCCGATGGCCGAGACGATGCCCACGCAGCCGCAATGGGCCACGTTGCCGGCCAGGCGTTCCCAGGAGACGCCGATGCCCATGCCGCCCTGGATCACCGGGTAGGGGATGTCCAGGTTGCGGATGCGCAGGCGGGGCAGCTCCGGCGCGGGCCGGTCCACCAGCTCCTCCAGCGCGGGGCGTCCCACGGTCTCGTTAAGGCGCTTGCGGAAGGCGGCGAGGAAGTCCGCCACCCCTTCCCGCAGCAAGGAAGGCGCGCGGAGCTGGAGCCCGGCGGCCCCGCCGGACAGCATGTCCCGGCCTTCTTCGGGGTCGGCGCCCACGGGGGCGAAGCAGGGGATGTTCGTCTCGCGGACCATGCGGCGGAGCCGTTCGGCAAGGCCCTCGCCTTCGGCCACCAGGAGGGCGGATGCCCCCTGGGCCACGGCGATGCGGGCCTCNNTCGATGCCGGTCTCGATGATGGTCGAGCACAGCAGGATGTTGTAGCGCTGGGCCACGAAGTCGCGCATCACGCGCTCCAGCTCGCGCTCGGGCATCTGGCCGTGGGCCACGGCGATGCGGGCCTCGATCTCGTCGCGCACCTCCACGATGCGGGGCAGGCCCCAGGCGCGCAGGGCCTCCAGGCGCTCGGGGAGCATCTCGGAGCCGTGCATGACGAAGGCGGCCAGGTTCTGGGCGGCGGTTTCCACCCGGGTGGACCAGTCGCCCAGGACGCCCCGGAAGTCCAGACCCACTTCACCGGACCGGCAGAGCTCGGCCAGGCGCTGGGCCAGGGCCTCCCCGTCCGGGAAGGCCGGCATGCGGATGATGCCCGCCCCGCCCGCTCCGGCGAAGGCCGCGGTCACCGCGTCCGTGGAAAAGGGGTGCCAACCCTGGAAGAACATCGGGGAACCGGCCCCGAAGGGCTGGAAAGGTCTGGATCCGGTCATGGGTTGCTCCGTCAGGCCTGGGGAGTTCCTCAGGGCCAGATTTTCTCTCCTCCATGATGGCAGACCGGGGACCGATCTAAGCTAGATTTAAGAGGTCCAGGTAATGATCCGAAACACGAAGTGGGAGTTTCGTACATGTTTTTCATAATCGGTCTGGTGGTTGTGATCGGAGCGGTCCTTGCCGGCTACCTCATGGAGGGCGGCAAGATCCACGTCCTGCTTGAGCCTCTGCCCGCTGAAGGCACGATCCTCATGGGCGCCGCCATCGGCGCCTTCCTGGCCGGCAACACCATGAACACCATCAAGTCCGTGGCGGCCAATATCGCCAAGCCCCTCAAAGGCAGCAAATACAACAAGGCCGTGTACATGGAGGCGCTCATGCTCCAGTACGAGGTCTACGTGAACATCAAGAAGGGCGGCCTGCTCGCCCTGGAGCAGGACGTGAACGATCCCCACAGCTCCAGTATTTTCAAGAAATACCCCGCCGTCACCCACGACCACCATGCCATGGACTTCTTCTGCGACTCCATGAAGCTACTTATTAACGGCTCAGCCAAGATTGATGAAATCGACCAGGTCATGGACATGGACCTGGACGTGCACCACGCCGAGAGCGCGGCGCCCGGCGGGGCGGTCAACGTCATGGCCGACGCCTTCCCGGCCTTCGGCATCTGCGCCTGCGTCATGGGCGTGGTCATCACCATGGGCTTCCTGGACCAGCCGCCCAACGTCATCGGCGGCAAGGTGGGGTCGGCCCTGGTGGGCACCTTCCTGGGCATCTTCCTGTCCTACGGCATCTTCGGGCCCATGGCCAAGAACATCGACCAGGTCAACGCCGCCGAGAGCCACTTCTTCAACGCCCTCCGGGCCGGCCTGGTGGCCTTCGGCAACGGCGCCGCCCCGGTGACCGCGGTGGAGTTCGCGCGGCGCAACATCCCTTCGACCGAGCGACCGGGCTCCCAGGAACTGGAGGAAGTCGTCCGCCAGATCAAGCCCCGGTAGCCGGCAAACCCCATGGCCGAGCAGCAGCCCGAAGTAAAAATCAAGTTCGTCAAGAAGAAGGGCGGCCACGCCGCAGCCCACGGCGGCGCGTGGAAGGTGGCCTACGCCGACCTGGTCACCGCCCTCATGGCCTTCTTCCTCCTGATGTGGCTGCTGAGCAGCGCCTCCGCCAACACCAAGGCCGGCATCGCCGGCAGCTTCCAGGACCCCAACTTCTTCAACACGGAGAAGGGCAAGGCCATCATGGAAGCGTACAAGATGGAGAAATCCGGCATCCTCCCCGGCGGCCGCGGCATGAAGGAAGGCACCGGGGACGGCGGCAGCGGTCCCGAGAGCGTCATCGTCGAGGAGGACTCCGGGGAGCAGGAACGCAAGGCCATGGAGGACACGGCCCAGACCATCGACAAGGCCTTCCACGAGGACAAGGTCCTCCAGGCCTTCTCGAACCAGATCTCCTTCGAGTTCACGGCCGAGGGCCTCCGCATCCAGATCCAGGACCGGGCCGCCCAGGTGCTCTTCGATTCCGGCAGCGCCACCCTCAAGCCCTACACCTTGTCCATCCTCAAGGAGATCGCCCAGGAGCTGGGCAAGCTCCCCAACCACCTCCTCATCGGGGGCCACACGGACGCCGTCCAGTACCCCAACCAGGCCTACACCAACTGGGAGCTGAGCGCCGACCGGGCCAATTCCGCCCGCCGGGTGCTGGAATCCTCCGGCCTGCGCCCCGGCCAGGTGCAGCGGGTCACCGGCTACGCCGCCACCCAGCCCCTGGAGGGCAAGGATCCCAAGGACCCCCAGAACCGCCGCATCTCCATCGTCGTACTCTCCAGCGCCACGGAGAAGGCGGAAGAGGCCCGGCAGAAACCCCAGCCCCCCCGGAAGAAGTAGCCCGCGGGTCCCACCATGCGCCTCCTGCCCCCCGCCCTGGTCCTGCTGGCATCCCTGCCGGCGGCCTCCGCCGCGCGGCCCCTGGACCTGGTCCTGCGCGCCGACGCCCCCCGGGCCCTGGCACCGGGTTTCGCCCCGCCCTTCCAAGTGGAAGTGAAGTTCACGGTGGAAAATCCCGGCGGCCCCTCCGGGCTGGTGAGCTTCTCCGGCCGTTGTGCATGGGAGGATCCCCGGCGCCCCCTGATCCAGCGCTGGAAGAGTGCGCTGGTCCTGGAGGAGACGGGCCAGGACCGGGGACGGGTCCTGGGTGCCGTCACGTACCGGATCAAGGACCGGGCCGGACGCACCGTCCTGACCTTCCTGGGCCGGGCCCCGGCCCAACGGTTGCATACCGGGGGTTTATCCGCCCTGGTGCTCCACCTCATCACCGGTACGCTGGGTGAACCTGGCGGCGCCGTGGAGCACCGCGTCGAATCGGAGTTCTGAGAGGCGGTCTCAGTCAAAAATAGCCGCGTTAAAGTTAACCAAAATTAATAAAAAATCGGTCCTGAAAGTTGCAATGATGGCTGCAGGTTGACAGTCGGCGGCACCTCCGACCGGTGGTTTTTTGTTCCCCGGCATGGTTTCCAAGGGCCTGCACAACCTCACGCACCGAGTTCACTCAGCGAACCGAAGCGCACCGGAGGCTTCATGCACCTGCACCACTCCCGATTCCGAACCACCACCCTGAGCCTCCTGCTCGCGGCGGGAACGGCCGCCATGGCGGTCCCCGTCACCAGCACCCAGGCCCAGATGGCCGCCCGCACCTGGCTCCTGCGCACACCGGCCCCGCTGCAGGCGAACCTCAGCCCCGACATCGCCAGCGTGGAACCCTACGTGGATGCCGATGGACGGACCCTCTTCCACGAGGTCCGCCTCGCGTCCGGCGGCTTCGTCATCGTCGCCCCCGATGACCTGATCGAACCCATCATCGCCTTCTCTGACGCGGGCGTCCTGCAGCGCACCGGGGAGAGCCACCTCTTCATGATGCTGGAGCGGGACCTCCGGCACCGCCTGGACCTCATCCCCACCGGGAAGGGGCCCTACACCGATCCCGCCGCGAATCTGGCCCAGGCCAAGTGGCAGGACCTCAATGGCATGATCACGGCGAACGCCGCGGTCGCCAGCATCAGCGATGTGCGCGTCGCGCCCCTGGTCGGGTCGACCTGGAGCCAGGAATCCTTCAGCGGCAACTACCTCTACAACTACTACACGCCCTCCCACATCGTCTGCGGCTGCGTGGCCACGGCCATGGCCCAGCTCATGCGGTACCACCAGTTCCCCACCACCGGCATCGGCGCCAGCACCTATGCCGTCACCGTCAACGGCGCGGCCCGCAACCTCGCGACCCGGGGCGGCGATGGCGCAGGCGGCGCCTACAACTGGGCCCTCATGCCCCTGACGCCCACTTCGGGCATCTCCACCAGCGAGCGGCAGCAGATCGGTGCGCTCTGCTACGATGCGGGCCTCGCTGTCCACATGGCCTATGCCACGGACGGGTCCGGCGCCTACATGGGTGATGCCAGCACCGCCCTCTCCAGCGTCTTCCACTATGCGAACACCGTCTATGGCAATACCGGCAGCGAGCTCACCGGCCACGGCCTGGTGGAGATGGTCCAGCCCAACCTCGACGCGGGCTATCCGGTGCTCTTCGGCATCACCGGGGACGGCGGTCACGCCATCGTCTGCGACGGCTACGGATTCACGGGCACCACCCCCTACTACCACCTGAACATGGGCTGGGCCGGCAGCGACAATGCCTGGTACACGCTGCCGGACATCGGCACGTGGGCCAATTTCTACATGATCGACGACTGCATCTACAATGCCTTCCCCTCGGGGTCCGGCGAGATCCTCAGCGGCCGGGTGACGGATGGTTCCGGCGCCCCCGTCGCCGGCGTCCTCGTGACGGACGGCAACGTCAGCTCCACCACCAATGCCAAGGGCATCTATGCCCTCAAGGGCATCGCCGCCGGGGTCCGGGCCATCTCGGCCACCAAGGCCGGGCTCACCTTCCCCGGCGCCGTGCGCCTCGTGGGCACCTCCTCCAACAGCGCCACCGTGGGCAACGTCTGGGGCGTGGACCTCGTCCAGGGCGCCGGCGCGACGCCCACCATCTCCCCCGCGCCCCTCTCCCAGGACGTCAAGCTGGGCGGCAATGTGACCTTCCTGGCCGGCGCCACGGGCCAGGGCACCCTCCATTTCGCCTGGACCAAGAACGGCTCGGCGGTGGGCACGGATTCGCCCACCTATTCCCTCTCCGGCGCGACGGAGGCCGACAACCAGGCCGCGGTGGTGGTGCACGTGTCCGGGTCCCTGGGCACGGGCGAAAGCGCCCCCGCCATCCTCAACGTGGTTCGCCTCTTCAACGGCAACTTCGAGCTGGGCAACTCGGGCTGGTCCCTCTACAACCCAGATGTCGTGCTCGGCCCGTCGGACTACACCCAGGTGACGCCCCACGGCGGCTCCAAGTGGCTGTGCATCGGCGACTGGTCCACGCCTCGCACCGACTTTGCCATGCAGGACATCACCCTGCCCGCCACCGGCTCCATGAGCCTGTCCTTCTGGATGGGCATCGCCAACCTCGCATCGACCCCCGCCACGGCCGCCAACGTCTTCAACGTCAAGGTTCTGAACACCAGCAACGTCGTCCTGGCCACCTTGGACACCCAGAACAACCTCGACGCCGCCGTGGACGGCAGCGGCAAGGTCATCTGGAAGTCCTACGGCCCCTATGACCTGTCCGCGTGGAAGGGCCAGACCATCCGGCTGCGCATCGAATCCACCCAGGCCGGCGGCGACAAGACCGGCACCATCTTCGCGGTGGACGACATCTCGCTCGCCTTGGGCGCCAACGCCACTCCCACCGCCGTCCTGGCCACCACTCCCCTGACCATGGCCACCGGCGGCCACACCACCTTCACCGCCCAAGTCAACGGCTTCGCCTCCGACAACTCGGTGGACTGGACCGTGGGCGCCGGCGGCGGCAGCTTCTCCCCCGCCCGCACGGCCGGGGACGGCACCACCGCCACCACCTACACCGCGGGTGCCACCGCCGGTTCCTACACCGTGACCGCCACCCCCGTGGAAGTCCCGGGAACCGCCGCCTCCCGCAGCGTGACGCTGGTCGATCCCTCCGCGGTCACCGTGAACCTGGTGCCCAGCGCCACCCTCGTCGCCGTAGGCGACCCCGTCACGCTAACCGCTTCGGTGACGACCCTCACGGATGCCTCCGTGGACTGGCAGGCCAACGGCGGATCCTACTCCGCCAAGAACGCCACCACCGCCACCTGGTCCTCCGCCACGGCCGGGACCTTCACGCTCACCGCCGCCAGCAACGGGGCCCCCACCCGCACCGCCACGACCCAGGTCCAGGTGGTCGACCTGGGTGCCATCTCCCTCGCCGTCACCCCCGCGGCGGTCACCCTCCGCCCCGGCGCGGTCATGGGTTTCACCGCCACCGGCGACCTGGGCATGGGCGTGAACTGGAGCCTGACCCCCACCGCGACGCACGCGGACAGCGGCCTCACCACCTCGGTGACCGTGCCCGCCACCGTGCCCCTGGACACCGTCACCTACACCGTCACCGCCACCCACAAGGTGAGCGCCAGCAAGACCGCCGCCGCCGTCATCACGGTGAAGGGCGTGGATCTGGTGCATGACGGCTCCGTGGACGTCCGCGACCTCCTGGGCTTCGCGGCCGAATACGGCAAGGGCGCCAGCAGCCCCGCCAACTTCAAGGGCAGCGGCACGGTCGACGACACCGACCTCGCCACCCTCCTGGACCAGATCAAGTGATCGCCGAGGCATCCATGAACGCTCGCACCCTTCTCACCTCCACCGTCCTCATCGGCTCCCTCCTCGCCTGCGGCGGGGGTGGCGGCTCGACCGACAACCAGCCCAAGACGGCCACCAGCCTCACCTACACCGATCCCACCACGGGCACCTACCAGCTGCGCAAGAACACTTCTCTCAGCACCGCGACCCACCTGGTCCTGGAGCTGTGGGGCCCCGCGACCACCAGCGGCTGCGGCGTGTCCCTCACGCTCACCCTGTCGGGCACCGGCGCCGCCTGGCAGAAGGTCCAGGCCACGGATGCCGCGGGCGTCTACGCCGCCAACGGCACCGCCTTCAACCTCGGTTCCGGGACGCCCATCCTGAAATCCAAGGTCACGGGCGGGACCCTGGTGGCCACCGTCGCCGAAAAGGGCACCGCCACCCCCAAGACCCTGGACAAGGCCCTCATCCGCGTGGCCATGGACCTCCAGGCCGGCACCACCCAGGGCGCCCAGGTGCTCCTCACCCCGGACGCCGCCACGTGCCAGGTTCTCCTGGCCGACGGCACCCTGGCCCCGGTGACGGTGGCGGTCTCGGGCATCACGGCGCAGTAGCGGTTCAGGACCGGCGCCCCAGGGCCCCGGATAATTTCATCAAATAGTTGGTATCCTTGGTCCATCAGACCCGAGGATCGCCATGGCCATGGAACCTGGAACCACGCTGGGGCCCTACCGCATCGTGCGGAAGATCGGAGCCGGCGGCATGGGCGAGGTGTATGCCGCCACGGACACCCGCCTGGGCCGGGAGGTGGCCATCAAGGTCCTCCCCCGGGACATGGTCCAGGACGCGGAGGCCCTGCGCCGCTTCCAGCAGGAGGCCATGACGGTGGCGGCCCTGAACCACCCCAACCTGGTGCACATCTTCGACGTGGGCCAGGCGGAAGACGGTTCGCCCTTTCTTGTGATGGAGCTCATGGAGGGCGAAACCCTCCGGGCGCGCATGGGCGCCAAGCCCATGCCCGTGCGCAAGGTGGCCGAGATCTGCGCCCAGGTGGCCCGCGGGCTGGGCGCCGCCCACACCAAGGGCGTGGTCCACCGGGACATCAAGCCCGAGAACGTCTTCGTGACGAAGCAGGGGCTGGCCAAAGTGCTGGATTTCGGCCTGGCGAAGCTGGGGCAGCGGGAGGGCGAGTCCCTCCTGGCCGACGGCGGCGACGACCACACCCGGGCCCTTTTCACCAAGCCCGGCATGGTGCTGGGCACCGTGGGCTACATGTCCCCCGAGCAGGTGGAGGGTCGCAACGCCGACGCCCGCTCCGACATCTTCTCCCTGGGGGTGATGATGTGGGAGATGGTGGCCGGGTTGCGCCCCTTCCACCGGGATTCCCACATCGACACCCTCCACGCCGTGCTGCGGGAGGACCCGCCCGAGGTGGACGAGGCCCTGGGCCTGCCCACCGCCATGGAGCGCATCCTTCGGCGTTGCCTGGAGAAGGACCCCGACGACCGCTTCCAGAGCGCCCAGGACCTGGCCTTCCAGCTGGAGAACCTGACCAGCGGCAGCGGCTCGGCCAAGACGATGACCCTTACCGCCCTCACCGGGGAAGTTTCCGCTGAACCAGGGCGGCCCTGGTACCGCACGCCCCACAAGGTCCTGTATCCGCTGCCGGTCAAGCTCCCCCCCCGGCTCCGGGTCTGCTTCTGGGACCGGGTCCAGCTGAGCGCGGTCTACCTGCTGGCCGGCGCCTTCTTCATCGCCGTCATCCTCTCCAGCCTGGGTCTCGTGGACCTCGGGGGTCCCGGACGGCGCGAGCTGGCCAAGACCTTCGAGCCGGCCATGGCCGTCAACGGCAACATCCAGACCGCGGCGGTCTCCCGCAATGGGAACCACACGCTCATGGCCATCGCCGACGATGGCGGCGAGACGCGGGTGTTCTACCGCCGCCGGGGCGAAAGCGCCCAGACGGTGCCCATGCCGCCGGACACGGAGATCCAGGCGGTGGCCAACGACGGCACGGCCCTGCTGCTGAACCTCAAGGGCGACCTCCACCTCCAGAAGCTCGGCCAGGACGCCAACGCCATGAAGGTGGCCACCCACATCACCGAAGCCGACTGCACCCCTGACGGAGCGAAAATCGCCGTCCTGCGCCGCGCCGGCGGCAAGTACCAGGTGGAGTTCCCCCTGGGTACCGTCTGCTACGCCGTGGCGAACCGCCTGAGGGACCTGGCCGTCAGCCCCCGGGGCGACGCCCTGGCCTTCATGGAGCGGGACCCCAAGGGCGTGGGTTTCCACCTGCGCATCCTGCGGCCCGGCGGCACCCCCGAGACCTGGAAGGGCGGCCCCCAGCTCGCCCCCAACGGAACCTTCCCCTTCCTGGCCCTGCGGGGCCTGGCCTGGAACAACGAGGGCGACGGCCTGTTTGTCGCGCTCCAGGGCAACCTCCTGGCCCTGGTCCGCCGCCACGGCGCCCAGGTCCTCCACCGGGACGCCGGAAGCGTCACCCTGCACGGCGCCTCCGTGGACGGCCCCCTCCTGGAGGTGGGCGCGGAACTCGACGTGGACCGGGGCCGCTGCGCCCAGGGCGACAAGGAGGCGGATCTGACCTGGACGGGCGGCGCCACCGTCGCCCTGTCCGACGATGGCTCGCGCCTCCTGGTGAACCGCGAACAGGAAGCCTGGCTCCTGCCCGCCAACCGCTCCAAGGGCAGCCGGCTGGCCTCCGGCACCGGCGAGGCCCTGTCCGGCGACGGGCGGATCGTGCTGGTCACTTCCAACGAGCGGATCATGGCCATCCCCACCGCGGGTGGGGACACCTGCCTCGTCACCACGCGCGACGAACTTCGGAAACTGGGGTACGTCTTCACGGGCGACACCACCGACCCCAAGCTCGTCCTCTCCCGCGACGGGAAATGGGCGATGTTCTCCGCCGGGCAGCTGCTCTACCGCCGGCGCACCGACGCCTCCGAGGCCTTGGAGCAGGTGGACGTGCCCGCCCAGGACCTGGGCACGGGCTGGCGCATCGATTCCGCGTCCAGCCCCGACGGCGGAAGTTTCGCGCTCCAGGTGCGGGACGGCGAGGAGAAGCGGTGGTGCCTGATCTTCGACGCCAAGGGCAAGAAGGTCCTGCATGCCGTCAAGCTGGAGGACACCGAGCGCTTCATGGCCTGGAAGGAGGGCGACAGCTGCCTGATCTTCTCCTCCGCCAAGGGCGCCGCGGAGTTCCGTTCCCTGGACCTCCCTTCCGGCAAGCGCACCTCCCTGCGCGCCGTGGCGCCGCCCATCCCCGATGTCTCGGCCCGGTTCCGCAACGTCAAGAGCAGCCTGGACGGTTCTTTCTACATCTACCGCTACAACGCGATGGGGGCGTCCCAGCTGCTGGTGGCCAAGGGCCTGACAAACTAGCCAGGCATCCGGGAAGTCCCGGCACGATGCAGAAGGCCATTCCTTCTCCGCGATCCTCCGCG
>DBME01000074.1 GCA_002298155.1 Holophagaceae bacterium UBA706
AAGCCGGCCGCCCATCCGGAGCTGGAGCAGCTGGCGGTGCACTTCCGCAGCCTGGAGAAGGACCTGCTCGGCCACTTCCAGATGGAGGAGCGCAACCTCTTCCCCGCCATCTGCTCCGCCGAGAACGGCGGCATCACCCCCATCTCCCTGAGCACCCCCACGGAACAGGCCCGCACGATCTTCGCGGAGCACCAGGCCGCGGAGGAGCTCTTCCACAACATCCGCATCCTCACCTCGGATTATGAAGTCCCGGGGGGTGCCGGACCCGAGGTCCGGGCCTTCTACCTGGGCCTGCGGAACCTGGAAGACGATCTCCATCTGCACTTGTTCCTCGAGAACCACATCCTCTTCCCCCGCGCCCTGCCGCACTGACGGAGCCGCCACTTCATCCTGGTTAAAAAACCGGGACTGGGCGAGAATTGCACAGGAGTCGCCCTTGGGTGGATGGAAAAGCAGCTGGCCGTGGCGGGTGACCGTTACCGCGTGGGGGCTCCTGAGCCTTCCCCTCACGGCCGTCGCCATCATCGCCGGCGCCCCCTTCCTGGGTCCCAAGCGCTCCTTCTGGTTTTTCGGGCCGCTGTGGTCCCGGTCCATCTTCCTGTTCTTCGGCATGCACAACGAGGTCATCGGGTGGGAGGACCTGCCCGAGGACATCCGCCAGGGGCGCCAGCCGGTGATCTTCATGGCCAACCACGAGAGCGCCCTGGATCCCCCGGTGCTCATGGGCTCCCTGCCCATCCCCGCCGTGTACCTGGCCAAGAAGGAACTCAAGTGGATGGTCCCCGTGGGCTGGGCCGCCATGATGGCCGGCACCATCTTCATCGACCGAAGCAACCGCGAGAAGGCCGTGGCCAGCATCGCCACCGCCGCCCGGGAGATCCGCGGCGGCAAGAGCGTCGTCCTCTTCCCCGAGGGCACCCGCACCCGCACCGGCGAGCTCCTTCCCTTCAAGAAAGGCGGCTTCGCCCTGGCCGTGGACGCCGGCACCCCCATCGTGCCCCTGGGCATCGGCGGCGCCTACTACATGCTCCCTCCGGGGCGGCTCCTGGTGCGGCCCTGGAAGTACACCATCGCCGTGGGCGAGCCCGTGGATCCGGCCCGCTACGAGACCAAGGAGGAGCTCCTGGCCGACGTGCGCTCGCGCATCGAAAGCCTGCGGGAGATCGCCAGGGGCCGCCAGGGCGTGCCGGGGCAGGACGCAAAGGCGCATTGACCCGGCCCCGGTACGGGCTGACTATGAATCCCGACTTCTCGTCCCAGATCCCGGTCCCCCCTTCCGCGAGCCCCCCCCGTGCCAGGAACCGCCCTAAGCCTTCCGCAGGACCCGGCCCGGGGCCCTCTCCCCGCTGAAGGCCGGATCGCGTGGCTCCGCGCGCTGGTGGCCATCGGGGGCCTCTGGGTCCTCCTGGCGCTGGTGCACCTGCTGGCGCCCGGCACGGTCCNNCTCCGCACCTGGCCCCCCAGCTACCTGCTCCTGGAAGCCGTGGCCAGCGCCAGCCTGGCCTGGCGGGCCTGGCACAGCCGCGGCAAGGTGCGCCTGGCCTGGGGCCTCCTGGCGCTGTCGGCCTCGCTGGAAGTGCCCAACCTCCTGGTGGAATTCCTCACCGACAACGGCTATGTGCCCGAAAGCGCCAGCGCCCTTTCCAGCGCCCTGGGCCTTTGCACCGGGTTCCTGGTCCTGGCCGGCATCCTCTGCTTCCCCAAGGGCATCGACCGCCCTGGCTCGGGCCTGCGCCGGACCCTGGACAGCCTGATCTTCGCCACATCGCTCCTGTTCCTCCTCTGGGTCATGGGCATCCAGGGCGCCATGGCCCCGGCCCGGGAGGGCATCGGGCTGCGGGTGTTCGTGTCCTACCTGAACGTCGCCTCCCTGGGGGGCAGCCTCGTCTTCATGACCTCCAGCAACCCCGAGCGCATCCACGGGCCCCTGGGCTGGCTAGGTGCTTCTGCCCTTGCCTGGCTGGTGGCCATCTCCAGCTGGACCCTGGCGGGCCTGCCGTCGGTGGTGGCCACCGAGCCCTGGATCCTGGTGGCCGGTTGCATTCCCGTGTTCCAGGCCCTGGCCGCCTGGTCTCCCCGCACGGTGGAGGAGTACCGGGTGCCGGACCTGAACCAGCGGCGCCTGGCCCGGCTCCTGCCCTACCTCCCCGTGGCCGTGGGCATCGTCGTGCTTGCCGCCCTCCTGGCCTGGGCGACCCAGGACGTGACCCGGGAGACCTTCGGCATCTTCCTGGCCACCGTCGTGCTGCTCCTGCTGCGCATGGTCCTGGCCATCCGGGACCTGCAGGCCGCCCGCAACACCCTGGAGGACCGCGTCCTGGAACGCACGCGGGCCCTGGAGCACGCCCAGGGGACGATCCTCAAGGCCGAGCGCATGAACGCCCTGGCCACCCTGGGCGCCGGACTGGCCCATGACCTGAACAACTTCCTGGGCGCCATCCGCAATTCGGCCGAGCTCCTGCGCATGGACCTGGAGGAGGGCTCGACCCCCGACCCCGCCTCGCTGGCGCGCATCATGGACGCCTCCGACCGGGCCGGGAACCTCACCCAGCGCCTCATGGCCTACGGCCGCAAGGACGCCGACCCCGCCCGCCAGGCCCCCGTGGATTTCTCCTCCACCGTGGCCCGCGCGGAGGAGCTGCTCCGCATGCTGCTGCCCCGCACCATCCAGCTCTCCGTGCGCGACGAGGCCCCCGGGTGCCAGGTCCGCCTGGAGGTGGCCACCCTGGAGCAGGTCCTGGTCAACCTCGTGAGCAACGCCCGGGACGCCCTGCCCGAAGGGGGCCGCATCGCCCTCTGGCTGCATCCCGGCACCCTGCCCGGAGGCGCCCCGGCGGTGGTGCTGGACGTGGCCGACGACGGCCCGGGCATTCCCGACGAGGTCCAGAAGTACATCTTCGACCCCTTCTTCACCACCAAGCCCGAGGGCAAGGGCACCGGCCTGGGGCTCGCCACGGTGCGCACGCTCATGGAGGACCTGGGCGGCACCGTCGATTTCCGAAGCCGCGCCGGGGAGGGCACGACGTTCAGCCTCGTCTTTCCCCGGGTGGGGGCTGAAATGAACGCCGAGGTCGGCACGGAGGCCTAGCAGCCGAAGCGCCTCAAGCAGTGCTGGGGCCAGCCTGGACACCCAGCTTGGCGAAAGCCGCCTCCAGGGGTTCGGTATCCGGATCCCAAACGGGGATCTCCGGCCACTGGTTGCGGAACCAGGTGCCCTGGCGCTTGGCGTAGGCGCGGGTGTCCTGGATGATGCGCGCCCCGGCGCCGCGGGGGTCGTCCAGCCAGAGATCGTAGCCCAGGGGCCGCAGGCGGCGGAGGTCGGCCTCGCCCCCGGCGGCCTTGACCGCGGCCACCTCCGCGGCCCACCCGGCCCGGATCATCTGGCGCACCCGCCGGGCCACGCGCTCACGCTGGCGCTCCCGTTCCGGCAGCACCAGCAGGGCCCGCCAGCCTTCGGGAACGCCCCGGTCCACGCCGTCCAGGAAGGCCGAGGCCTTCCGGCCCGTGGCCAGATGCAGTTCCAGGGCCCGCTACACCCGGGACCGGTCGTTGGGATGGAGTTCACCGGCCCGGGCCGGGTCCACCGCCTTCAGGTAGCGGTGCAGCGCCGCCGAGCCCAGGATCCCGCTCCAGGCGCGCACCCGCGCCGTGAGTTCCGGGGGCACCTCCGGCATCTGCGAAAGCTGGTTCCAGATGCCGCGGAGGTAGAGCCCCGACCCGGTCACCAGCACCGCCGTGGCGCAGGGTTCCAGCCAGCCCCGGACCCGCTCGCCGAAGGAGGCCGGATTGACCTCCTCGGTCAAGGCCAGCGCCCCGTAACCCAGGTGCGGAATCCCGTCCTGCTCGGCCTCGGAAGGCTGCCCCGTGCCGATGGCCAGGCCCTGGTAGGCCTGGAAGGGATCGCCGTTGACCACGGTGCCCCCCACCCGCCGGGCCAGGGCCACGGCCAGGGCGGACTTGCCCGAGGCCGTGGGGCCCAGGATGGCGAAACGCGTTGTGGCTGGAACATCGGACATGGTCGATTCCCCGGGGTCCTCGATCGAAGCCCAGATTCCAAACTACCCGATCCATGACGCTTTGCGGGCCCACATCCCGCATACTTGGGTCATCCCCTGAAAGCGCCCATGTCCCCTCGCCGATCCTGCATGTGCAGGCCGGCGAGATAAAAGGCCTGTCAGTTCGCTTGGATGAATCGCGCTTCTGCAGCCGCTGCGCACCCAAGGGCGCACCGCTCCTCCTGGGGCTGGTGGTGCGCATGCAGGACGGCACCGAGGTGCACACCGTCCCGGCCTGCGGCTGGGACCTGATCCTCCTCTACCAATTCACAACCCCCCTGGCGCAACGCAAGGGCCTGGATGCCCAGCCCATCCTCCCACAGGATCGGGTACGCCTGGCCGAGCTCCTCGGCAACCCCTGACCCGCGGGCAGGGTGGGGCGTTCACCCCAGACAGCGCCTGCGCCATACGGGCGCCATTTCAGTTTTCTTTCTCGGCGACCCTCGGCGAACCCTCTGCCCCCTCGGCGATATTGGCTGTTTCTCCAAACAGCCACCACGTTGGGGTAAGCGGTCGGCCACCCCCCGATCCAACCAGGAGACAACCACCTGATCCACTCCAAACCAGCGGATCGGCACCATCCCAGAAAAAAAAACCAATCGCTGAGAGAGCAGAGGCCTCGCTGAGGATCGCTGAGGAAGACTGCTTTCCCCCTAGCTCAATTCCCTTGGCATTCCCAATTGCACCAGGATCCGCGCCGCCTCGTCCCGCGCCAGGCGCGCCGCCTCCAGCGTATGTTCCAGCGCATCCTCCGGATCCTGCCCCAACGTGAGCAGCGCCGCGCACTGGCTCCGCAACCGCTCCACGTTCCCCTCCGGATCCGGCAGATGACGCCCTGCCGCGGCCTCCAGGATCTTCAGGAAGCATCGGATGGCGCCGCACCCGGAGCTGATGGCCCCGGCCGCGCTGCGGTGGTCGCCCTTGAGCGCCAGGGACGCCGCCAGCAGGCGCAACCCGTCCTCGAACTGGTCCGCCAAGGGGCCGGCGGGGCCGGCGATGCCTTCCATCAGCAGCGGCTCCGGCCGCTCCGGGGCGTCACGGGGTATTCGCCCGTGAAGCAGGCGTAGCAGAAGGCCTGGCCGTCCTTGTCCTGCACGGAATGCTGCAGGTCCTCCAGCGTCAGGTAGCCGATGGTGTCGGCCCCGATGAACTCCCGGATCGCCTCGGCGTCGCGGGTGGCGGCCAGCAGGTGCTCCCGGTCCGGCGTGTCGATGCCGTAGAAGCAGGGGTGCGTGGTGGGCGGGCTGGAGATGCGCATGTGCACCTCGGCGGCGCCCGCGGCCCGCACCATGGAGACGATCTTGCGGCTGGTGGTGCCGCGCACGACGCTGTCGTCCACCAGCACCACGCGCTTGCCCCGCAGGAGCTCGCGCACGGGGTTGAGCTTCACCTTGACGCCGAAGCTGCGGATGCTCTGCTTGGGCTCGATGAAGGTGCGGCCCACGTAGTGGTTGCGGATGAGGCCGAAGTCGAAGGGGATGCCGGATTCCTCGGAGTAGCCCAGGGCCGCCGACACGCCCGAGTCGGGCACCGGCACCACCAGGTCGGCGTCGACGCCATGGCGGCGCGCCAGGAGGCGGCCCATGTCCCGGCGGGTGGCCATGACCGACAGGCCGTACACCAGGGAGTCGGGACGGGCGAAGTACACGTGCTCGAAGACGCAGGGCTTGGCCTGGATACGCTCCTTGGGGAAGAGGGACCGCATGCCCTCCTTGTCCATGACCACCAGCTCGCCGGGCTCCACTTCCCGCACGTATTCGGCGCCCAGCAGGTCGAAGGCGCAGGTCTCGCTGGAGATGGCCGTGGCCGGGCCCAGGCGCCCGATGGACAGGGGCCGGAACCCGTGGGGATCCCGCGCCGCCATGAAGATGTCTTTGGTGATGATCAGGACCGAGAAGGCGCCTTCCGCCTGGCGCAGGGCCTCCACCACGGCGTCCACCACGTTGGAGGCGGAGGCGCGGTTGATGAGGGCGAGGATCACCTCGGAATCGGAGGGGCTGGAGAAGACCTGACCGGCCTCGATGAGGCGGTTGCGCAGCTCCTCGGTGTTGGTGAGGTTCCCGTTGTGGCAGAGCGCGATCTGCCCGAACCGGCCTTCCACCAGGAAGGGGTGGGCCGCGGAGGCCACGTTGCCGCCGGTGGTGGAGTAGCGGGTGTGCCCGATGGCGCCGTCCCCGGGGAGGCGGTCCAGGACGGCCTCCGTGAAGACGTCGGCCACGTAGCCCTGCCCCTTGTGCAGGTGCAGGCGCCCTTCGGACCGGGAGCAGATGCCCGCGGCCTCCTGGCCCCGGTGCTGCAGGGCGTAGAGGCCCAGGTAGGTCTGGCGGGATGCCTCCGGCTCTGGCCAGATCCCGAATACGCCGCATTCATCCCTGAAGGCCATGCTCCCCCCGAACAACCAGGATATCTCACCCGGTTCAATCAATTGATCAGCTCCGTCTCCAGGGTGGCCCCTTCCGGTTCCACCAGGGCGCCCCACTTGCGAAGGGTCGCCAGCAGCACCATGCCGTCCTCCGCCGGGGCCGGGTTGGGCCCCAGGCTGACGGAATCCAGGTGCATCTCCAGGGAGGCGATGTCCCCCTCCGGGAGGCTGGCGCTCAGGTAGGAGAGGGCCAGCAGGTCCGGCGCCACTTCCACCAGGTACACGAAGGCACCCACGGAGGAAGGCGTCTGGGCCTGCCACAGGCGGCAGAACCGCTTCCCGAAGCGCATGCCCCCCTCCCGGGGGATGAGCCCCGCGGTGGGGCTTTCCAGATAGAGGAGGCTCGCGGCCCGGGTGAGCACCGAGGCGGGCGGCAGGACCCCCTTCACCGGCAGGGCTTTCACCCGCCAGCCCACGAAGCGGGGGCGCTTGACCTTGTTGCGGGTGGCCACCGGCGGGGTCGTCACCACCTGGATCCGGGCCGTCAGGGGCGCGCCCCCGTCCCGCAGGTGGACGATCACCGTGTAGTCCAGCGTCGTCCCCTCATGTCCGGCCGCACCTAGGGTGAGAACCATGAAGCCGGACGCCAGGAACGCTGAGAAAAACCGCATGAATCCAGGTTACCGGCCGCCCTCCCGCCCATCCATGGGTTTTTGCTCCAGAATGGTCACATGCCGATCTGCTTCGACCTCGACGGAACCCTGGGCCACTTCGGGGGAGGCTATGTCCTCCTGCGCCAGGCCCTGGGGGACCTGTGGGGGGCCGAGCCCACCGTGGAGGAGCTGCGGGCCTGCAAGGGCTCCACGGACTGGGAGATCCTGGGCCAACTCCACACGCTGCACGTGGGGGGTGCCATGTCCGATGCGGATTACGCCGCCTACGAATCCGTGATCCTGGAGCGGTTCCAGACCGCCTTCCACCCCAGCGCCCAGGACCCCACGGGCTTCCAGGGACTCATCGAGGGAATGGCCCGCCTGGTCGATGCTGGCCGGCCGGTTTGGCTCGTGTCGGGCAACGCGCCCCGGGTCCTGGACTTCAAGGCGGACCGGCTGGGGGTGGATCGACGGATCCCGCGTTTGGGAAGCCTGCCAGGGTTGGACCGGGCAGGGCTTATCCGGAGGGCCATGGAGGGGTGCCCCGGTCCTCATCTCTATCTGGGCGACCGGCCCCACGATCGGGAGGCGGCTGCGGAGGCGGGGGTGCCGTTTATCGGGGTCGGGGCCTTGGTGCCCGGCGACCACCCGATTCTGGGGATCGAGGCGGAAGCGTCCCATGTCCTTGCCGCCGTCATGGGCCTGACCGAGTAAATTCCCCAACCCGCTTCAGATGTGCTGCTGGACCAGGGCCAAAGGGCATTGAATTCCATCATGCCCTTCGGAAAATTCCATCATTGGAAGAGGATTGTTAAAAATCTTTAAGACCCTACTCGACTTCCTTACAGAAAATTTACCTCCCCGAGTAAAAAAACAGCCACTCAGCCCATTTTCCGATGGTAGGATCCTTGTATCTCTCGATAAGAACTCCCCCGGGATCGCGCCCCGGAATGAAGGTCGTGATCCATTGTTGTATTGAAATGACCGGTTTCGTCCATATTCCCTGGACACCTGCTGCTAGTTCATTTTCTCAACGAGGTGCATAAATGCCCACCACCATCTCTTCCGTCACCGGCCGCAGGCCCTTGAGCGGATTGTTGACCGCCCTTGCCGTGGCGACCATCGGTATGACGCTCCAGGCGGCCAATTTCACCCCGGGAAATGTGGTCGTCTATCGTGTCGGCGATGGCGTCATCCTCATCAACAAATCCACCACGACTTCCGCCCCCGTATTCCTTGATGAATATGACATTGCAGGGACCCTGATCCAGTCCGTCGCGATGCGCACGACAACCTCAGGGGCACAGCAGTCCCTCCTGGCCGGGTTCAATGCCAGCACCGAAGGACTGATCAGCCTGAGCCAGGATGAAAGGTACATCATCGTCCCCGGCTACAATGGCAACGTAGGCGATGCCAAACCCAGCACGGCGGCGGTGGCGCGCGTCATCGGTCGTGTGGCCATGGACGGAACCATGGACACCTCGACCATGTTCACGAACCTCCTGGCTGGCACCAATATCCGGAGCGCCGCAAGCTTCGATGGTCAGTCGTTCTACAGCGTCGGTGGCAAAGACGGCGTGGTTTATACGGCTCTGGGCGACACCAGTGGGATCGAGGTCGATACTGGCACCCAAACCAACAACCGTGCAGTCAAGGTAGTCGAGGGTAAGGTCTTCGTTTCCAACGCTTCGACCGCCCCTGCCGTCCCCAAGATCATGTTCCTTCCGGGCATCCCCAAGACAGCCGCTGCCTTGGCCTTTAATACCTCCATGACCGGGTTGCCCATGGGTGCTACCGGCGCCAACACCAACGGTTTCGCCTTCATCAAGGTCGGCACGACCACCTTGAAATTCAACACGCTCTACATTTCCAACCTCACCAAGGTCGAAAAGTACTACACCACGAACGGCGATGACTGGACAGCCGCCGGATCGGTGACTGTCAACGGTACATCTCCTTCCATTCTCGGCATCGGTGCCAACAAGAATGGCGTTGGTGGAACCGTGCGACTCTTCTTCACCGTCTCGGCCGCCGCCGGGAATGACACAAGCCTGCAGTACATCGACGATACCTCGGTTCAGGGCGGAACCCTCACCGGGACCCCCACGACCATCATCACCAAAACCATTCCCACATCTCCCACCACCGCGGCCGGTGTCGCCTTCCGTGGCGCGGTTGCCATTCCAGTCGGTGTAACCGCCGTGGACCTGGTCACGTTCAGCGCCAACCCGGCGGTCAAGGGCGGCGTGAACCTCACCTGGCAGACCTCCACCGAATCCGACAACGTCGGCTTCAACGTCTGGCGCGCCAACACGGTCAACGGCACCTACACCAAGATCAACAAGACTCTCATCGCCGCCAAGGGTGATGCGTTCACCGGCGCCTCCTACGGCTTTGTTGACACCACCGCCGCCAAGGGCACCACCTACTATTACAAGATCGAGAACATGGAACGGGCCGGCACCAGCGTCTTCTACAGCCCGATCCCCGGCAAGGCCGCCGGCGCAACCCCCGCCCCGGCCCCTGCCCCCTCCAAGCCCAGCCCTGTAAAATCCAAGGATTCGTCCGCCCGGACGTCCTCGAACTAGATTAAGCTTACCGCAGGGGTCCGGAACTCCGGCTCCGGACCCCGCCCTTCACACCTCTGCAATTCATCCCTTTTTAGGAGTTCTTCATGTCCGAGGTCACGCTCAACGTCGCTGGCGGATCCAATGAAGCCCCCGCGTATGTCTCCCCCGTCGTCACCAGCTACAGCAGCGCTGAGATCCTCGAGCAGGTCGGCCCTGCCCTGACCTGCAGCGGCTCCGACATCGTCGGCTAGACCGACCGGATTCCCGAACTTCAGGGACACGGCCATCGACAAGCGGTCTTCACTTCCATTCCGGACTTATCCCGCGGCCGCCCCTGAGGGGAGCCCAGGAATCCTGATGCATCCCACCGAACCGAATTGGCTTGTGGTCAATGAGACCGCTCGCCAAATCGTTCGGTGGGTTTTTGATGAAGGGCTCGGAGAGGACGGCGCCGCCCAGCGGCTGGCCGACCACTACCGCATCCCCCACGAAACCGCCGCACGGGACGTCGCCCAGGTGGTGGCCAAGCTCCAGGCGGCGGGGATGCTGGAGCGCATCGACGGCGCCTCCGTGGGCCATCCGCCCCTCAAGGCCCTCTTCCTCTACCTGACCAAGCGCTGCAACCTCACCTGCGTCCACTGCTACCGCGGTGACGCGGCGGGCGCGGACATGCCGCTGGAGAAGGCCAAGGAACTCATCGACCAGCTGGTGGCCGGCGGCGGGACCTCCCTCACCCTCAGCGGCGGCGAGGCCCTCCAGCACCCGAAGATCCGGGAGATCCTCCTGCACATCGGCAAGCGCCTGAAGCTCGCCATCGGCTCCAACGGCACCACCATCACGGCGGAGTGGGCGCAGTTCTTCGCGCGGGAGCTGGACCCCATCATCCAGATCAGCCTGGACGGCCCCGACGCCGAGATCCACGACCCCATCCGCGGCAAGGGCAGCTTCGAGCGGACCATGCAGGGCATCCGCCACCTGCAGGAGGCCGGGCTCGGGCACCGCATCGTCCTGTCCGCCACCATCATGAACCAGAATATCGACTCCCTGCGGCGCATGGCCGGCCTCGCCAGCCGCCTCGGCGTCGGCACCGTCCGGTTCCTGGTCCTCCGGGAGGAGGGACGGGCCAAGGAGACCTGGACCGTCACGGGCGAGGCCCTGCAGATGCGCGACAACGAGCGCATCTTCGAGGACATCCTGGAGAACCCCAACGCCGTGCCCCCGGGCGTGGAGGTGCGCTGCGGCCTCAGCGGCTTCGCGCTGGAACCGACCCTGGGCGAGCCCGGCAAGAAGCACTACTGCGACGTGGGCCGCATGATGGCCATCGACGTGGACGGCTCCGCCTACCCCTGCACGCTGATGATGGACGGCGAGTTCCGCCTGGGCAACGTCCACAAGTCCACCCTCGACGAGATCCACCACTCCAACCTCATGAACGAGCTGGTGGGATCCCTCACCCAGCGCCAGGAGAAGGACGCGAGCTGCTCCGGCTGCCAGTGGAAGAACTTCTGCCAGTCCGGGTGCATGGCCCTCGCCCACAACCAGAACGGCACCATCTGGTCCAAGGATCCCTTCTGCGGCTACCGCAAGAAGGCCTACGCCCGCGGCTTCGACCGCATCCTCAAAGGCAAGCGCCTGGCGAAGCTCCCCAGCACCTCCTGCTTCGAGGAGTGACGTGGGTTCGAGGGACTACCAGATCCTGGATCTGGGACTCACCCTGGAGACGCCGGACGAGGGTCTCCTGAGGGACTTCCACCTGGACTACGCCCGGTTCGAGTCCCATGCCCCCCTGGAGGGGGAGAACCGCCTCCGGGTGCGCTTCGAGCCGGGCGGCCCACACGGCCCCGCCTTCCTGGAGACCGGCGGCGAGCGACGGTATCTGGGGGACTACGCCTCCCCTTCCGCCTTCGCCCTCTTCCAGCTCCACCGGATCATCATGGACGCCGTGCAGGACTTCACGGTGCTTCACGGCGCCGTCCTGGCCAAGGACGGGCGGGCCCTGGTCATCAGCGGTCCTTCCGGCACCGGCAAGACCACCCTCACCCTGGACCTCCTGGACCAGGGCCTCGCCTTCCTCTCCGACGATTTCTGCCCCGTGAGCCGCGCCACCGGCCTTGTGCACCCCTTCCCGCGCAGCCTCTGGGTGCGCGACGAAGCGGGCGCCGGCACCGTGGCGCCCTTGCCGGACGCCGAGGCCCTGCACCGGGGCAAGCGCGCCCTGGGCGCAGGCACCGGTGCCTTCCGGATCCACGACCAGCCCTGCCCTCTCGGGTGGCTGGTCCTCCTGGAGGGGGAGGCCCAGGGCCAGGACGTGCTGCGGGTGCGCCTGCGGGAGGCCGGACGCCGGGCCTTCCTGGACGCCGCGGCCGGTCTGGGGGGCGTGGAGACCACCCACCCCGGCGGGGCCATCCCGGACCTCTGGGAGTTCCGCTATGCCCGAGGAGGCGGACTGGCAGGCGCACTGGCGGACCTCCTGGAAGCTCACCGGGACACCGTCATCCTCGCCAGCAACCCGCCCCGGCCCGGCCCCGATTTCAACCGGGAGCCGCGCCTGGAACCCATCCCCTCCCACGAGGCGGCCTTCATCCTCCTCCGCGAACGCAAACAGCACCGCCTGACCCTGGGAGAGGGTAAAGTCAAGGCTGGAGCTTTCCTCATGCATCTGAACGAGATCCTCGCGGGAGCCTCCTGCTTCCGCCTTACGCCGGGCTATCGGCGCGACCGCCTTGAGCGGGTGCTGGCCGCCATCGGCGGGGAGGGGGCCCGATGACGGTTCGCCGCACGGTTTTCACCCTCACGGGCCTTGCCGCGCTCATCGCCGGAGCCCCCGCCCTCCAGGGCCAAAGCGTCGGCCTGCGCGTGGAATCCAAGGGCGCCAACGGCATGGTCATCGAGCTCAAGACCCCCGCCCACACGGTGCGTAAGATCGCCGGCCCCCAGGGCAGACGTGACCAGGTTCGCGTGGAGGGCTGGGCCCTCACCCGCGGCCCCGGCCTTCCGGAACTGCCCGTGGCCGGCATGCTCGTGGACGTTCCCGCCGGCGGCACCGTGCGCGCCGAGGTGATCAAGGAAGCCTGGACCTCCACCAAGGGCGTCAAGGTGCCCCTCGTGGTGCGCCCGGAACTGCCCGACGGCGAACCGCGCCCGGCCGAGGCCGCGCCCGAGGCCGTCAACGGCTTCCTGCCCGGGGAGACCGTGGAGCTTTCCCCGCGGATCCGCGTGAACGGCGCCACCCAGATGCGCGTGATGCTGCATCCCTTCCGCTGGAACGCCCGCACCGGCGAACTGCAGGTGGCCTCGAACCTAAAGGTCCGCCTCACCTTCATCCCGGACCGCACCGCCGCCAAGGCGCCGGAACCCGTCCAGCCCGCGCGCCCCGAGACCGCCCAGACCCCGAACCCCACGACCATCCCGGCCCCCGAACCCGCCGCGTCTGCCCCAACCCCGGCGCCCGCCGAAGCCGCGGCCTCCACCGGCATCATCTCCGGAAACCCGGCGCCTGCAGCTTCCACAGCCTATTCTGGAAGTTCGGCGGGCACCGCACCTGGAACCGCCCTGACCACCGGCGGCGGCGTGCACACCCCCNNCCAGCGCACCTCCGTGCGCATCGAGGTGGCCACCACGGGGCTCCACCGCATCCCCTACGCCAGCCTGCCCCTCGCGGACCTGGGCACGCCGGTCATCGCGCCCTACGAGCTGCGTCTCACCTGCGGCGGCAAGGACGTCCCCCTGCGCGTGGTGGCCGCCAACGGCCACGCCATGGCGGCCGGCGACTACGTGGAATTCTATGGCCAGGCCCTGGGGCAGAATTTCTCCGACACCAACGTCTACCGGCTGTCCTGGGACGGCCGCAGCACGCGGCGGATGCGCTCCGCCGACGGAACCCCCGGCACCGGCACGGCCACCATCACCGACTTCCAGGACCGCCTCCACCTGGAGGAGAACCACATGTGGTACTCCCTCACGCCGGGCGCTCCCGCGCAGGACTACTGGTTCTGGGCCAAGCTCACCTCGCCGGTCCAGTGGGACCAGGCCTTCACGATCCCCGCCATCGGCGCGGGCACGGTGACGGTCCAGGCCACCTTCCAGGGCCTGACGGATCTCCCGGCCACTCCCGACCACCGCACCGTGGTGCTGGTGAACGGCACCCAGATATCCGACGAGTCCTGGGACGGCCAGAGTGCGTACACCCAGGTGGCTACGCTTCCGGACGGCCTGCTTCACAGCGGCTCCAACACCCTTTCCGTGAGCCTCCCCAATTCGACCCTGGACCAGATCTACGTAAACGCCTTCGACATCACGTGGACCCGGCCCATCGCGGCCGTGAATGACAAGGTCCGCTTCACCGTCTCGGGCACCGGCACCGAGGTCATCCAGGCCACCGGCTTCACCGGTTCGGACATCCAGGTCTACGACGTCACCGACCCGGCGGATCCCAGGCGCATCCAGGGAGCTGCCGTAAGCGCCTCGGGCGGCGGCTACAAGGTCGTCTTCGCGGACCAGCTCGCGGGAACCACCACGTACGTGGCCACCACCGCCGCCGCCTGCCTCAACCCCTCCACCGTGGCGGCCTGGACGCCTTCCGGCATCCGGCGCAGCCACCTCAACGCCGCGGACTGGATCCTCATCACGCCCCGCGCGTTCCTGGACGCCGCCCAGCCCCTGGTGCGGTTCCGCCAGGACCAGGGCCTCCGCGCCGTGGCCGTGGCCGTGGAGGACATCTACAGCGAATTCGCCGATGGCGTCGCCGACCCCTCCGCCATCCAGGCCTTCCTCACCTACGCCCACGCCAACTGGACGGCCCCCGCGCCGGCCTACGTGCTGCTCCTGGGCGATGCCACCCTTGATTTCAAGAACGGCTACGGCTACGGGAAGGTGAACCGGGTACCGCCCCACTTCTCCTGGACCTCGGACCTGGGCCTCACCCCCGACGACAACTGGTACGTCACCCTGGGGGACCCGGGTGAGATGCCCGCCATGGCCATCGGGCGCATTCCGGCCGCCTCCGCCGCGGCCGCGGGCACCGCCATCCAGAAGGTCATCGCCTACGAGCAGTCAGCCACCGCCACCCCGTCCCGCGCGCTCCTCGTCGCGGACGACCAGGACTCGACCTTCCAGGCCTCCGCGGAACTCATGGCGCAATCCCTTCCCGCCTCCCTGACGCCGCAGAAGGTATACATGTCCAGCGTGGCCGATGCCGCCACGGCCCACACCGCCATCCTGGGGGCCTTCAACGGCGGTGTCCACCTGGCGGCCTACTTCGGCCACGGCAACACGACGTTCTGGACCCGCAACATCTTCCAGAATTCTGACATCAGCTTGCTGAGCAACGGGTCGGCCCTGCCCTTTCTCATGTCTTTCGACTGCCTCAACGGCTACTTCGCGATCTACAGCATGTATTCCCTCGGCGAGACCCTCGTGGCCGACCCAAGCGTGGGGGCCGTCGCGGTCTTCGCATCCTCGGGCCTGGGCTACAACTGGGAGCACGAGATCCTCGGGAACCTGGTCTTCAAGGCGGTCTGCCAGAACGGCAAGCGTGTCCTTGGCGACATCTGCGCCCAGGCCAAGATCGACGCCTACGGCCAGGGCGCTTCCCTCGATCTGGTGCGGATGTTCACCCTCCTGGGCGACCCCGCCATGAAGCTGAAGCCACTGCCTTGAACCCTGCTCCCGCCATGCCCGGAGGCCTTGCCGCCGCAGCCCTGGACGTCCGGGTCGAATGCGGCAGGCCCTTCACCCTGCCCATCCGGGGCACCAGCATGTTCCCCTTCCTGAAGGCCGGGGATTCCGTGCGCATCGTCCCGGCCAGGCCCGGCGACCTCCGGCTCGGGGACTGCATGGCCTTCTGGCGGGAAGGTCAAGTCGTGGTGCATCGCTTCGCGGGGTGGGGCCGCTCAGGCGGCGTCCGCATGCTCCGCCAGAAGGGTGACAACGTCCGGGGGTTCTCCCTGGTGCCTCCGGGCGAGCTCATCGGCCGCGTGGAGGCCGTGATATCCCCCCGGGGGGACCGCTCCATGGACGGCCCCGGCGGGCGCTTCCGGAACCGCCTCCAGGGCCTGCGGGCCTGGAGCTATTGCGCCGCCGTGACGGCGGCAAGGGCCCTGCGCCATGGGGGAGGCGCGCCATGACCACCAACCTGGAGCGATGCCTGGTCCTGGTATCCCGCCTGGAGGTGGAACCCGGGGATGCCGACGAGCTTGAAGCCCTTTTCCGGGGCGGAATCGCCTGGGAGGATCTCCTCCTGGACGCCGCCACCTTCGGAATCCAGCCCCTGCTCAGACGCCACCTGGAGACGCCCCGATTCCGCGCCCTGGCGCCTGCCCCGGTCCTGGAGACCCTGGACCAGGCCTACGTGCGCATTTCCTTGAAAAGCCTCCAGATGCACGGGGCCCTCCGGCGGATCCTGCTGGCATTCAACACCGCGTCGGTCCAGGCGATCCCCCTCAAGGGCGCCCACCTTGGACCCAGCCTCTATGGCGATCTGGCCCTGCGCCCCATGACCGACATCGACCTCCTCGTGCGCGCCGGGGACCGCAAGGCGGCCTGGGACCAGCTCATCGCCCTGGGCTTCCGGTCGAATCTCGACAACCCCTCCGACAAGTTCAACAGCACGGTCGACGAGGCCGTCTCGCTCCAGGTGGGGCACCTGCCCGCCCTCTACCTGGACCGCGTCTGCAGGGTGGAGCTGCACCTCAACATCCTCGCCGAGAACCTGCCCCCAGGGGGGGACCTCATGGGTGACATCTGGGCGAGGCGCATCCCGGTCACGTTCGGCGAAATCCAGGCCTGGGGGCTCTCGCCCGAACACGAGCTGCTCTACCTCTGCGCCCACCTGCACCGGCACGTCAAGGCCGGGGACGCGGCGACCCTCCTCTGGCTCTGCGATATCCACGAGTACCTCCGCAAGTACGGCGCCACCCTCGACTGGAAGACCCTGGACCGCCTCGCGGCCGGCCGGGGCCTCACCGAAGCCGTGGCGGACGTCCTGGGCCTTCTGGAGGCCCACTGGCGCACGCCTCTGCCCCCGGGCCGGGTGACGGCCCCGGGCATCGACCTGGACGACTTCCTCGCCACCGGCCGGGTGGACCCGGTGCGCAAGCTCGAGAACGCCTTCGGCGCCTTCATGTGGAAGCGCCTGGACGGCGTGCGCCTGGCCCAGGGCCCCCGGGCCAAGGCCGTCTACCTTCTGGGACTGGTCTTCCCCTCGCGGGAGCGGATGGCCGTCAAGTACGGCAAGCGGGGCACCATGGCCATGGTCCCCTTCTACGTGCTCCATCCCTTCCTGCAGACCGGCCGCGCCATAAGGAGCCTCGTCCGAAATGGGCAACGACGCCTCCGCCATTGAATGCCGGGCGCTGACCCGCGTCTTCCGGGAACGCAGGGCCCTGGACGGACTTGACCTCGCGGTGCCCAGGGGCTCCGTGACGGCCCTCGTGGGCTCCAACGGCGCCGGCAAGACCACCCTCATGAAGACCCTGGCCACCCTCCTGACGCCCACCTCCGGCCAGGCCCGGGTGGACGGCCTGGACGTCACGGCGGACCCCGCCGGGGTGCGCCGCGTCCTGGGCTACGTCCCCTCCGAGGAGCGCAGCTTCTACTGGCGGCTCACCGTCGCCCAGAACCTGGAGTTCTTCGCGGCCATGCACGGCGTCGACCCCGCCCGCTGCCGGCGCGAGGCCGCGCCCCACCTGGAGGCCCTGCGCCTCACCCAGCGCGCCGCCACCCGCTTCGGCGAGCTCTCCACCGGCATGCGCCAGTGCCTGGGCATCATCCGGGGCCTCATCCACGATCCCAAGGTGCTGCTCCTGGACGAGCCCACCCGCAGCCTAAGCCCCGACCTGGCGCGCGTGGTGTGGGACCTGCTGCGCAGCCTGGCCGCGGACCGCGGCAAGACCATCCTCATCGCCACCCACAACCTCATGGAGGCCCGCACCGTCGCCGACCAGCTGGCCGTCATGCACCGCGGCCGCATCCAGGGCAGCGGCACCCTGGCCGAGCTGGCCCGCACCACGGGCGCCGGCGACGACGCCGATCTCGAGGCCGTGTTCCGCACCCTCACGCGGGAAGCGTGGGAGGGCGACCGATGATGCGGATCCTCTGGGCCTTCCTCAAGCGCGACCTGCGCCACGAGGCCAGCTACAAGCTCGCCTTCGCCATGCAGGTGGCGTCCAACGTCCCCATCATCCTGCTCTTCCTGTTCCTGGCGAGGCTCTTCGGGGGGCTGGTGCCGGGGCAGCTGCGGGCCTACGGGGGGAGCTACTTCCCCTTCGTGCTGGTGGGCATCGCCGTGCAGAACTACCTCACCCTGGCCATGAGCAACGTCTCCGGGCGCCTGCGGGAGGCCCAGCTCACGGGGACCCTGGAAGCCGAGCTGTCCACGCCGGTGCCGGTGCCCCTGTACCTCCTGGGCACGTCCCTCTTCGCCTTCCTCATCAAGCTCGTGAACTTCTTCCTGTACCTGCTCATCGGCTGCCTGCTGGGCGGCATCCACCTGGACCTGACCCGGTTCCCCCTGGTGCTGGCCACCCTGCTCCTGTCCGCCGGGGCCTTCTCCTGCCTGGGCATCCTGGCCGGAAGCTGCATCATCGTCTTCAAGAAAGGCGACCCCGTGGGCACCGGCCTGATGATGTTGTCCTGGTTCCTGGGAGGGGTGTACTTCCCGGTGACCATGCTCCCCGGTTTCCTCCAGCGCCTGTCCGTTTGTCTCCCCACCACCCAGTGCGTGGAGGCCCTGCGCCTCCTCCTCCTGGGCAGCCAGGGCTTCGCCGCCGTGGCACGCCCCCTGGCCATCCTGGGCCTGTGGGTCGTGGTGGGACTGCCCATCTGCTATGGGATCTTCCGCGCCGCCGTGGACTACGCCCGCCGCCGGGGAAGCCTGGGCCAGTACTGACCCGGCCACAGCCTTTTCTCGGCTTTTTTTCATCCCCCTTCATCCCTTGCATCCCATTCCCCGTTCCCGCAGGGCCAGCGACGGGATGGGTCGCAGCAACCGTGTAATGCGCGTGCCGACCCATTCCTAGCTTGGCCCTGCTGAAACGGGGATGTGGATGGGATGCAAGGGATCAAGGGGATGAAAGAAGGCCCTTTTCCTATCCGTGCAGGATCCCCCGCGCCCTCAGGTCCCCCAGACAGGCCCGCACATCCTCCAGCGCATCCTGCCCCGGCCCCAGCGTGAACCGCGCCCGCAGTTCCCCGGCGATGGCCGCCTCGTCCAGGCCCTTCTCGTGCAGCTCCAGGACCAGCTGGGCCGTGGGGTTGAGGATGTGCACGGCGTCCGCCTCGGCGTCATAGATCATCCGGTCCTTGCCCACGGGCTTGCTGATCAGGTGCTTCTTCATCGGTTTCCTCTAAGGGGATCTTAACAAAGTTGCGATCCCGGGTAAGCCCGCCCCGCCCTGGATGGGTCGGTTAAGATAAGCTTTCGCCCACCACGCCCAACCCCCCGCATCACGTTGGAGTCCGCATGCGCCGCTCCCTTCAGCTCCTCACCGCCCCCAGCCTCCTGCTCCTGGCCCTGGCCTGCGGCGGCGGCGGTGGAGGCGGCGATGTGCAGACCCCCGACTTCACCATGGGCGTCGCGCCCACGACCCTGTCGGTCCCCACCGGCCAGAACGGCACCGTCACCGTCAACCTGACCCGGACCGGCGGCCACGCCTCCGCCGTCACCTTCTCCCTGGCCTCGCCCCCGGCCGGGATCTCCGGCAGCGGCTCCGCCTCCGGAGGGTCCTCCTCGGCCGTGTTCACCGTGTCGGTGACCACCGGGACCGCGGCCGGCACCTATCCCCTGACCGTCCAGGGCACCGACGGCACCCTCACCCGCTCCACCAGCCTCTCCCTGCAGGTCACCCCGGTGGCCAACGCCACCTGGCGCTTCAATTCGGCCGTCTCCTGGTTCGCCTTCCAGGACGGAACGGGCGCCTGGACACCCGTAACCGGCTCCGCGGGCACTTACAGCTTCACCTTCAACCAGCCCACCGGCGCCGTGGCCTACGTGCTGGACGGCGGCTCCTCCACCAGCCAGGTGGTGGTCACCTACGGTTCCCTGGCCGAACTGGCCAGCCGGGACTTCCGCACCACCCAGGGCGACAACCTGACCGTCTCCGGCACCTACGCGGGCCTGGGCGCCACGGAGTCCGCCGACTTCAACCTGGGCTTCCAGGGCTACGCCTACGCCTCCGGCGCCACGGCCACCTCGGGCACCTGGGGCATCGATTACATGGACCGGGGCCTCCAGGATCTCCTGGCCGTGGCCTTCCGTTCCGACAACACGCCCCGGCGCATGGTCATCCACCGGGCCCTGAACGTGCAGTCCGCGGGCAGCCTGGGCACCCCCGGCGCCGTGGACTTCGCGGCCGAGGGGAGCGATCTCACCGCCCAGACCCTCACCATCACCGGCACCGGCCCCGCCGCGGGCGAACTCCTGCGCGCCTGGCAGAGCTTCGAGACCGACCAGGGCTCCGCGCCCCTCATGTCCCGCTACCTCACCGGCACCCTGCAGACGCCCATCTACGCCGTGCCCAACGCCCTGCGCGCCGCCGCGGACCGGGACGCCTTCGCCGTCCAGATCGGTCCCGACGACGGCACCGGCTACATCGACGTGAAGAACTTCCGCACGGTCTGGCTCTTCGGGCAGACCCCGGGCGACGTCTCGGTGGCGGCCCCCGCCGCCCTCACGGCCCCCACCGCCACCGTGGCGGCCACGGCGCCCTACGTCCTGGTGCGCACCCAGTGGGCCTTCGACACGGTGTTCAACCAGGTCCTCCTGGGCACCTTCACCCAGGGCACCCGGATCTGGGCCGTGGAAGTCCTGCCCGGCCACGGCGCCTCGGTGGACCTCACCCTGCCCAACTTCTCGGGGCTTGCCGGGTGGTCCAACACCTGGGGCTTCTCCACGGGCTCGGCGGTCACCGCCGCCTACCAGGCCAACGGCCAGGACTGGACCACCTGGCCCCCCGCGGCCGGATCCCGTTCGACCCAGGCCGCGAAATCCCAGACCCTCAATCCTTGATCCGGGCGATGGGGAAGTCCTCCCGGGGCAGCTCCTTCTGGGGGATCTGCTCGTAGCCCCACTTCCGGTAGGTGATCTCGGGAACGATGTTCTCGATGTAGGACGTGAGCTCGGAGACGGTGATGAAGCCGTCCCGGTTGGCGTCGGCCTTGCCCGACAGGCCTTCCAGCAGGGCCCAGGTGAAGACGCCGTGGCCCTCGTAGCCTTCCATGGCGGACTGGTCGTTGGCGCTGGCCACCACCGTGGCCCGGCCCATGGCGCGCTTCAGGCGGTCCACGGCGGTCTTCTCGGAGATGCCCCGGGCGCCGGCGGCGATGAAGGCGCCTGAATTGCAGGTGTCGAAGAGGACGATGGACTTGGAGGCGCGGATCTTCGCGAGGTTGTCCACGATGAAGCGCTTGGAGATCCCGGACTGGGCGATGGCCTCCTTGCCGGTGAAGCGGAAGTCCACGGGGAGGTAGTAGTAGTCCCCGTCGGCCTCGTTGGCGACACCGTGGCCCGCCAGGTAGAGGAGGAACACGTCGTCGGGACCCACGGCCGCGGCCGCTTCGTTGAAGGCGGCCTCGATCCCGGCCCGGGTGGCCTGGGCGTCGTACACGGTGCGCAGCGTGGTCTTCCCGAACAGGCCCCGGGTGTGGCCGCCCACGGCCTCCGCCAGGCTGCGGGCGTCGGCCAGGGGATACTTCAGGCGCAGGTCGCCGTCGCGGTAGGCGTCGATGGCCACCGCCAGGATGAAGAGATCCGGGTCCCGGCCCTTGCCGGCCCAGGTCAGCACGGTCCCCGCCCTCACGCTCTCCAGGGCCCCGGGCCCGTTGAAGGCGGAGGCCTCCACCAGGTTGCTGCCCGGGTGGAGGGTCACGGTCTGGCGGAATTCCTGCCAGGCTCCCGAAGGTGCGCCCGTGCCCTGGACCTTGACGCCGCGGCCGCCCTCGGCCAGCACGATGGGGGCGCCGTCCAGGTAGAGCACCACCNNACCACCCGCCCCACCCCGCCGCCGCCGTCCTTGACGCGCACGAGGATCTCCCGGTTGCGGTCGCTCCCGGCCGGGGCGGAGATCTCCACCGTGGGGGCCGCGCCCCCCTGGAGCCGTTCGCCCAGGGACACCCTGGGCAGGTCGTCGGCCAGGAACCGCAGGCGGGCCTGGACCCGGTCGGGGCGGTACAGCGACCCGTAGGCCTGGTCGATGGCCATGGTGCGCAGGCCGTCCACGATGTAGACGTAGTCGTGCGCGGCCTTGGCGGAGCCCTGGAACTCCCCTTCGGGGGTCCAGGTGAGCCATTCGCCGTCGTCGCAGGCCAGGGAGGTGGCCAGGGGCGCCCCCGCCGAAGCGTCCCAGATGCGCAGGGTGCCGTCGGAGGAACCGGAGTAGAGGGTCCGCCCGTCCCGGGAGGCCACCAGGGCGGAGATCCCCGAGGCGTGGCCCGTGAGGGTGTGGAGAAGGGCGCCGGTGGCCAGGTTCCAGGAGAGGATGGCCCCGTCGTCGTCGCCGGTGTAGGCCACCTTGCCGTCAGGGCTCAGGGCCATGACCAGCACCGCGTTGCGGTGCCCCGCCAGGGTTTTCAGGCAGCGGCCCGAGGCGACGTCCCAGATCCGAACGTTCTTGTCGCGGTCCCCCGTCACCAGGGTCGCCCCGTCCGGCGTGAAGGCCGCGCAGGCGATGATGGGCTTGATGCCCTTGAGGGTGGCCAGGGTCCGGCCCGTGGCGATGTCCAGGACGGGAATCGGGTGCGGCTTGTCGTCATTCGTGAACGTGGGCACCCAAAGCGCGCGGCTCCCGTCGGGGGAGAACACGGTGATGGCGTCCAGGGGTTCCGGCGGCGGGATGCTGCGGAGCTCCCGGCCCGAGGCCACATCCCACACCTTGATGGGGCGCCGGCTCGCGGCGGTCACGGCCTTGGCGCCGCCCTCCGCGAAGGCGAGCGCATCGATGGGGTAGTAGTCCTGGCCGGGCTGGAAGGTGCGCAGCCTCCGTCCCGTCGGGCCATCCCTGAGGGCCAGGGGCAGCCCCGCGGCCGCGGTCAGGCAAGTCCTGCCGTCGGGTGAATAGGCAACCACCTCCACCTCGTCCGGGCACCGGGAGCCCATCTGGCCCGAGGGCAGGGCCCAGTCGTTCATGCGGAACAGCAGGCCGCGGGTGTACCGCCGCCCCAGGAAGTCGCCGGGCGGCAGGTCCATGGCGATGTGGTTGCCCTGGACGACATTCAGGCCGGCTCCGCCCAGGACCATGTTCTTCACGAAGCCCGAGTGTCCGGCGAAGACGCGCACCGCCTGCCCCGTCTCCAGGTCCCACAGGCGCACGGAATGGTCGTAGCCGCCCGAGGCCGCCAGCCGCCCGTCAGGGGAGAAGGCCACGGCCAGCACGCATTCCGTGTGGCCATGAAAGGTCCTCAGCAGCTCGCCGGTGCGGAGGTCCCACAGCTTGAGGCTGTTGTCATAGCCGCCGGAAAGGCCGCGGAGGCCATCGGGGGAGACGGCCACGGCCCTCACCGCGCCGATATGGCCCTCGAACGTGCGGATCAGCCGGCCCGAGGGTACCTCCCACAGCTTGAGGGTCTTGTCCTCCGAACCGGTCAGGATCCGGGTGCCGTCCGGGGTAAAGGCCACCGAATGGGGTTCCAGGGCATGGCCCGACAGTTTCGCCACCTTGCGCCAGGTCCGCAGGTCCCAGAGGGTCATGGCCGTGCCCGGCTTGGAGGCGGAGGAATCGGGAAGGGACACCAGGTACCGTCCGTCCCGGGAAAGGGTCAGCTCGAAGGCCCCCGTGGCGGGATGGTTGGGCGGGGACACCCGCAGCCGGGTCCGGGTGGCCACGTCCCACATTTCCAGGACGGGGGCTTCCAGCCCCGCGATGACCAGCAGGGTGCCGCCGTCGCCCGATAGGATCGCGCGGTGGCTGGCACGGGCGGCCTTCCCGCTCACGTACCAGGGAACGACCTTTTCGCCGGTGGCGAGATCCAGCGCCCTCGAGGATTCCCCATATCCCCAGGCGATGGCGGTGACACCGTCGGGCATGACGGCGGCGGACCGGATGCCCCCGCCCGCCGTTTCCCCCGGCAGGGTTCGGATTTCACGTCCGGTGGCGGTTTCCCATACCTTGAGGGTCTTATCCTCGGATCCGGATACCAGGAGGCGGCCATCGGGGGAGAAGGCCACCACGTTCACGTCACTGGCATGCCCCAGGGCGACCTTGATCTGGGGCCCGGCCCCCGACAGCGCCAGGGCGCCGGAAACCACGTACGCGAGGACGGCTCGAAGTCGGATCATGGTTCACCCGAAGGCTGGGAACGGATGCCCAAGTTTCGCATCATTCCACCGGATCCGCCCTACTTCCCCTTCACTGCATCCTTCAGGGACGGCAGCGCCAGCGCCCCCTCCGCCAGCGCCTTCTTGTCCCGGTGGGAGAGGCGCTTGACGGCCATCTCCATTCGGGTGGCCTCGCTGCGCGTGCCGATGGGCGCGTGGAAGATGAGCTTCTGCCCTGACCGGCCCCGGGTGTACTTGGCGCCCTTGCCCTCGGCGTGGGCCGCCACCCGGGCCTCCACGTCGGTGGTGATGCCCGTGTAGATCGAACGGCCGCAAGCCAGGAGGTACAGGTGCC